>JASHZC010000015.1 GCA_030042755.1 Vulcanimicrobiota bacterium
ATCCGACTGCAAACATCATCGAGGTCGTGTAGTGAATCTTACCGCCCCACAGTGTCGCGGTCCACGAGAAGATCTTCACGCCGGTCGGAATCGCGATCGTGAACGTTAGGATCATGAACGGCAGTTGGAGATACGGCGCCAGACCCGAGGTGAACATGTGGTGCGCCCATACCATGAAACCGGCTAGCGCAATCGCCATCGACGAGAACGCGATCATTTTATATCCGAAGATCGGTTTGCGCGCGAAGGTCGGTAGAATTTCGGAGATCATACCGAACGCAGGCAAGATCATGATGTAGACGGCCGGATGCGAATAGAACCAGAACATGTGCTGCCACATGACTGGGCTGCCGCCTTTGGTCGGATCGTAGAACGGCACGCCAAACTGGCGCTCCATGAAGAGCGCTGCGAGCGCGGCTGCAAGGGCCGTCGTCGCGATCATCAGCAACGGCGCCGTTGCAAGCTGCGCCCAGCAGAACAGCGGCATGCGCGTGAACGTCATGCCCGGCGCGCGCATTTGATACATCGTGACGACGAAGTTGATACCGGTTAGCGTCGAGCTGACGCCGACAAGGAAGATCGCGGCGGCCCACATCGACGTGCCGGGCCCCGCCTGAAGCGACATCGGCGGATACTCCGTCCAACCCGCGACCGGTGCGCCCATAAGGAACGATGAGAACAGCATCAGACCTGCGACCGGGAAGATCCAGAAGCTGAGCATGTTGAGCCACGGGAAAGCGACGTCGCGCGCGCCGATTTGCAGCGGCATGATGACGTTGCCGAAACCGCCGGTAATCAGCGGAATGATCACGAGCCAGACCATCGCCGAGCCGTGCACGGAGTAGACCTCGTTATACACGTCGGGGCTCACGAATCCGCCGTTTGCATGCAGAAGCTGCGTGCGAATCACCTCGGCGAGCATACCCGCGAGGATCATGAACACGAAGCCCGTGACCAGGTACTGGATTCCGATGATCTTGTGATCGATCGAAAAAACGTACCGCCGGATGAAGCCTTGCGGCTCCGGATGTATGTGGTCGGCGATTCCGCCGGCGTGTACTGCTGTGGTCGACATGAAAGGTTACTCCCGGTTTACTACTTCAGCGAATTCAGGAAGGCGACCAGATTCGCTATGTCGCTGGACGATATACCATTCATCGTGGCGTTGGGCATCTGCCCGATGTCACCCTTAAAGCCTTGCTGGAGAATCTTCGCAACGTTCTCCGGCGTCGCCGGAGTGCCGTTGACGAGATTGGGATGCGTTGGATCGTGTAAGACGCCTTTGAGGCCCGGACCCACGATGCGCTGGCTGAACGGCCCGAGAGCGTGGCACGCGCTGCACTTCTGCGCGAAGAGCGCTTGCCCGGCTTTCGCGTCGCCGCTCGCGAGATTGATCGATCCCGATGCGCTCGGCAACGCGTTGCTCTGATGCGCGTTCTTGATTTGCATCGCGTGATACCACTTCTCGAAGTTGGCCGGCGTATCGACGACAACCCATTGCGCGCCCGGATTCGGCTGACCGTTCACGCCCGGAACTTGGGCGTTCATCATGCCGTGATTTGTACCGCAGAACTCCGTGCACACGATCGGGTAACGGCCGGGTATCGCCGGCGTGAACCGGATCGTGTTGATCAGGCCCGGAATCATGTCGGCCTTCAGACGAAACGCCGGAACCCAGAACGAGTGGATCACGTCGACCGACGTGACGTTGAGCACGACCGGCTGATTGACCGGAAGATGCATCTCGCCCGTCACCTCGCCGTTGATCTGCGGATAACGGAACGTGAAATACCACTGGTGACCGATCGATTCGACAACGAGACCATTCGTTGGTTGCGCGATCTGAATTTCGTACCAAATCCGAACGCTGAGAATCGAGAGAAGCACGACGAAGAGTGTCGGAATCAGCGTCCACCAAAACTCGAGAACGGGGAAGTCGTGAATTTGTACGCCGATTGCATCGGGTGGATCGGTCGCGCGCGCGCGGAACGCGATCATGAAATAGACGATGTACCCGGCGACAAAAATGAAGAGCGTCGTGCCCGAAGCCGCCATGAAGCGCATGAGCGAGTCGATCTGCTCGCCCGGCTGCGCACCCACCGCCGGCATGACGATGTCGAGCGGCGTGAACGTCCAAAAGAGGATGGCAAAGACAGACAGGATCGCAAAGACGATCGTGACAGTCCAAAAGCCACGGTCGACCGTTACGGCCGTGGCACGATTCTCAACCAAGGATCTCTCTCCCTAATCCTGCGAGTCTTCTCTTCACTATAAGTACCAAGAACGCAGCCGGCATCGACCTTTAGCGCCTTTTAGGCGTGCGAGCGACAAACTCCCCGACCAGCCAGTCCGTATTTGTTATCGCTGTGCCGACGACCACCGCGTCGGCGCCGGCTTCGAACGCCGCGGAAACGCCGTCGGGTTGGTGGATTCCGCCTTCGCAGATGACGAACGCGTCGAGCTCCGCCAGCTCACGCACCAGCGCGAGCGCCGGCAAGGTCGTTCCTCTCGTTTCTGAAGTATAACCGCAGAGCGTCGTGGCTACAATTTGCGCGCCCGCAGCAGCCGCGCAGATCGCATCGGCAGCATTCGAGCAGTCGGCCATCGCAATGCAGCCTGCCCGGAGGATCGCGTCGACAAGCACTTCTACGGTCTCGCCTCCCGGGCGAAGCCGTGCGGTCGCATCGAAGGCGACAATCTCGACGCCGGTCGCCGCAACGGCTCTCACGTCGCTTACCGTCGGTGTGATGTAGGGTTCGAAACCGACATAGTCATGTTTGATGATGCCGATCATTGGAACGTTCATGCGCGCGCGCGCCGCAACGAGATTCGCGGTCCCTTGCATCCGTACGCCCGCCGCCCCGTTCGCCTGCGCGGCTGCGGCCATCGCGGTAAGGACGGCAGGATCGTCGATCGCCGAACCCGCCCGCGCCTGCGCCGAGACGATCAAGCCCCCGCGCAGCTGTTCGAGTACCTTCATAGACGGCGAGCCAAAATCAGCGCTCCCTCGGCCGGTCCGGTGACCGGCGTCACGATCGTATCTCGGGGAGCAAGCGCGCGCGCAGCTGCATGAACCCTCGCCTCGAACCATGGATCACGGAGCAGCCCGCCGATAAAGGCGAACTTGCACGGTTCTTCGAGCACCGCTGTGCGGGCGAGCAGCGCGATCTCGGTCGCGGCGTTCTCGACGATCTCGCTCGCGACCGTGCAGCCCTCTCCGCGCGCGGCCGCGTGGATGGCGAAGGCTGCAAACGACGCGAAGCGGTCGCGAGAGATCTCGCCGGCGTAAAACGCACGTACCAGCGCGCGCAGGTTCGGCACACCGAAGTACGCATTCAAACCATCCGCACACGCGCACGAATC
>JASHZC010000156.1 GCA_030042755.1 Vulcanimicrobiota bacterium
GGATGTGGCAAACGTCCGCGTCGGCGACCGCGTCACCGTGCCGACGCACATCTGCTGCGGCTTTTGCGCCAACTGCGTGCACGGCTTCTCAGCCCAATGCCTCACCAACAATCCAGGTAAGGCCGGCGCAGCGTACGGCTATCCCGGCATG
This sequence comes from Vulcanimicrobiota bacterium, assembly GCA_030042755.1. Next base: position 152 of record JASHZC010000156.1, read on the forward strand.
GGCGGTTACGTGGGCGCACAAACCGAGTTGCTGCGCGTACCGTTCGCCGACGCCAACTGTCTGCGGTTGCCGGGCGAAGCGGGAGACGGCTGGGAACACGACTTCGTTCTACTCGCCGATGCCTTGCCGACGGCCTTTCACGCCGCCGAACTGGCCGGCGTCCGATACAGCGATATCGTCGTGGTGTATGGCGCCGGAGCGATTGGCCTGTTGTCGGCGATGTGCTCCTTCTTGCGCGGCGCCGCCCAGGTCTTTGTGGTCGATGCGATTCCCGAACGTCTTGAGAAAGCCGGGGAACTCGGCGCCGTGCCGATCGACATGCGCGACGGTCACGCGGCGGATCGGATTCTCGAGCAGATCGCGCGCGAACGCCAAGGAATTGCGTGGCGTGGTGAAGAGGCAAATCTGGGCGCCACCGTCTGCATAGATGCAGTCGGCTTCCAAGCCCGTGACCCGCTGCATTTCGCGGTCGAAAGACCCACCACCGTGATCGACGATCTCGCTCGGATAGTTGCCGTGAACGGTCGCCTGGCAATCATTGGCGTTTTTCTCGATAACGACCCGCACGCGACATCGGAGCCCGCACAGAGGGGAGTTTATCCCATTCCGTGGGGCACCCTATTTAAGAAGGGCGTCACCATCGGAATGGGACGCGATGACGACAAGCGCTACAACGATCGCCTTCGCGACCTGATCGTCACCGGTCGGATCAAGCCGAGCAAAATCGTTTCGCACCGCCTACCGCTTCGGGATGCTCCCGACGCCTTTGCGAAGTTCGATGCGCGTGCCGACGGTTACGTGAAGATTGTTCTCGAACCTTAACAGGGACTGACCGGACTCGCCTCCAGGGATTGGCGCACCCTTTTTACTTCAAGCGTGAACTGCGGCGTCTCCTCAAGGCGGGGTCGCGGAAGGGCCACCGGAATGATCTGCTCGAGCGTGCCGCGCTTCACTACGCCGATGCGATCGGCCAGTAGAACGGCTTCCTCGAAATGATGCGAAACCATCACGATCGTTTTCTTCGTCGCTGCCCAAATGTCGAGGATTTCCGCGTGCAGCTCGTCGGTATTCACCGGATCGAGAGCCGAGAACGGCTCGTCCATCAGCAGAACCTCCGAATCGACCGCCAAAGCTCTCGCGATCCCCACGCGCTGTCGCTGTCCTCCCGAGAGCTCCCGGGGGTACTTCTTGGCAGACGCCTCGAGGTGAACCATTTGAATGTAGTGGTGGGTGAGCTCGGTGACCCTCTCGGCGTCAAGCCGCTGCATGCGTGGCGCAAAGGCAACGTTCTCTTCTACCGTTAACCACGGAAGCAGCGCATACGACTGAAAGACCATCCCAACATGTTGCGGACGCACAAGCTTGCCTTTTGTCGGGTTCTCGATTCCTGCGATCATCTTAATCACCGTCGACTTTCCGCATCCGGATGAACCGACCAGGCAAAAGAACTCGCCGCGCTGCACCGACAACGAGAAGTCGCGGATGACGTAAACGGGTGGCGTCTCGTACGTCTTGTAAACATGGCTAAAAACGACCGGCGCTTCCATTAGTCGAACCTGAACCTCTGAGAGAAGCGAAGCAGCGGCTGCCAGATGGTCAGGTTGATGAGCGCGATGAGCAGGATCATCGCCGTCAGCGTCGCCAGAAACACGGAGTTCTGTCCTTGCGCATTCGAGTCCACGAGTAGGCTGCCCAAACCGAGCAAGTCTTGCGACTGGGTGCCGCGCGGTATGTACGTGTGCAAGACCTCGGCGACGATCACGATCGTCCAGCCCTGCGCCCAGGCGAGGAGCGACCCGGTAACGATGAACGGAACGATCGCCGGCAGCGTAATATACCAAAACCTGCGCCAGCCGTGGACGTCGAAGACGATGGCTGCCGATTTGATGTCGTCCGGAATGGTTTGCAGTCCTCCGATGACCGGAAAAACGATGTTCCAGATCATTTGAATGAAGATCACGAAGATCGCCGCAAGTTCGAACGCGTGATAGGCTAGGAAGAACACGACGATGACCGGAAAGAACGCCAGTACCGGGACCGACTGGAGAATGTCGGCGATTGGTAGGAAGATTCGCTGCGCTCGCGGCGTGCTGGCGATCCCGAGCGCCAGTGGAACTGAAACAATAAGTGCCGCGGCGTAGGCGACGAGCATGCGAGAGAACGTGTTCAGCGTCGCCGCAAGAATGTCCCCAATCGAAATGCGACTGATGTCGAATGTATTGTGCGGATTCGCGAAATGCAGGAGCAGGCCGGTGACGATAAGGACCGCCGCGACGACGATAACGACCGAGATAAGATGACGCCCGAGCGTCGTCTGATAATGTTGGTAAAACCGATGGTGCCCGATCCGGTAGAGCAAACGGCCCGGCCGCCCAACCGTCACTAACTTACGTCGCAAATGCGATTCCGCCGCGGGCGCTCCTTTTAAGAAGGACGTTTTCGTCTACATGGCGTGCCTCCTCCGGGCATCCGAAAGGAGGAGTGCATGGAATGGGCAAACGCGCTAGAGTGCAGCCGTAAGCTCCGGCTGCTACATCGAGAGGTCGCCAATGCGAGATACGCGCTCTCCTGAACCGCTTGCAATCGATCGTCGCGGCTTTGTCGGAGCCGCGGCCGCCGCTATTGCCGCAACCCAGCTCGGCGCCGCGCCCGCAAGTTCGGGGTCAAGCGCGCTCAAGCAAATCCAGGCCGGCGAACTAAACGTTGGCTATGCGGAATCGGGGCCACCCGGCGGCCAAGCCGTCATCCTCCTGCACGGCTGGCCGTATGACATTCACAGCTACACCGATGTCGCCGCGATTCTGGCCTCCCAGGGCTACCGCGTCATCGTCCCCTTCCAGCGCGGTTACGGTACGACAACCTTTCTTTCCAGCACGGCCTTACGCAACGGCCAACAGACGGTCTGTGCGATCGATGTCACCAATCTCATGGATGCACTAAAGATCGAAAGCGCTATCCTCGGCGGCTTCGACATCGGCTCACGCACGGCCGGCGTGGTGGCGGCCCTCTGGCCAAAGCGGTGCAAAGCGCTCGTTTCCGTCAGCGGCTACTTAATTACAAACGTACCGGCGCAAAAGCAGCCGCTGCCGCCCAAGGTCGAGCTTGCGTGGTGGTATCAGTTTTATTTCTCAACCCAGCGTGGCGTACTCGGCTACGCCAAGTACCGCTATGATTTTAACAAACTGATCTGGACGATTGTCTCGCCGAAGTGGCATTTTAGCGAAGCCACATATGCTCGCACCGCACAATCATTTCAAAATCCGGATCATGTAGCGATCGTGATCCACAACTACCGCTGGCGACTGGGCCTGGCAAAAGGCGATCCCAAATACGATGGCTTGGAGACGCAACTCTGGGCGGGGCCCGTGATCACCGTGCCGACCATCACGATCGCAAGCGACTTCGATGGCCCTAATGCCAGCGGTGCCGCCTACCGGAATAAGTTTTCGGGCAAATACGCGCACCGAATCCTTCCGGGCATCGGTCACAACGTGCCCCAAGAAGCGCCGCAGGCCTTCGCCAAGGCCATCGTCGACGTCAACAGTCTCGCGGGGCATTAATGCACTACGATCCGGCGAACCCGCCACTTTTAGAGCCCAATTCACCGCTCCCTTCGAAAGGTTTCGTGGTCACAACGCTGCTCATCGTGAAAGACGTCGCCCGTTCGCGAAAATTTTACGAACGCGTCTTTGATGCGCAACTGATCGAAGACGATGAACCGGCAATACTTCGTCTGGCCAACACATGGCTCCTCATCAATAAGGGCGGTGGTCCCACGGATGATAAACCGACCGTGACGGCCGCTCCGCCCGCAGATCCCGACCGCCTCAGCATTGCAATGAACCTACGGGTCGCCGACGTCCGAGCTTGTTATGACCTTTGGCGATCACGCGGCGCGCACTTCCTAACGGAGCCTAAGGTCCACGAGGACGAAATCCGCTGCTACATCCGCGACCCCGACGGCTATCTCATCGAAGTCGGCCAAACGACCTCGTCGGACTAGGGTTGGTGACGCCGAGCGATCTCCTCGATTTGGCCCAGCGTAATCCCTGATAAATTCGCATCTTGCGTGCCGCGGACGTGCGCTGCGACGTCTTTGTGCTTCTCATTCAGATAGGCAAGCAAGTAGCGCGACGCACTGCTTGTACCGGTCGCATCGCCGACGAGCACGATCGACGCCGCACTTTTGAGGCGTTGCGCGATGCGCTCGTAGAACTCGTCGGCCTCGGGGACGCGCTGACCGCGGTAGTCCGCCTCCTTGCGGTGCTCGAGGTGTCGGCGGAAACCATGGGGATCCTTGGGCTCGAGGTGCTCACGCTCCTCGAGTTTTCCATCCGGACCCGCGGTCTCGAAGAAGCGCGCACCGTGGTGATCGATCAGCAGCACCGTCATTCGCCAGTCATTCCCGAATAGGGCGCACCTATCCCTAGCCGTAGCGCCGCAGCCACCGCTTCGGTCCGCGTCGACACGTGCAGTTTTGCAAAGGCACCCGCAACGTGGTGATCCACTGTGCGTACCGACCGGCAGAGCCGGTCGGCAATCTCGGAGTTCTTCAAGCCCTGGCAGAGCAGGGTGACGACTTCGAGCTCGCGCTCGGTGAGGTCGCAGGGGTTCGCTTTGGTTGACGCGCGTTGGCCGCGCGGTACGCCTCGCACCGCCCCGGCGCGAAGCTGACGCCGCAAGGCGGCCGCAGCGGGTGCGGCTCCGAGGCGTTCGAAGATCTCCAGCGCCTGCAGTTGTGCTTCTGAATCGCCGACTGCGAGCGCACGTGCCTGCTCGTACGGACAGTGCAACGATTCCCACGCAGCCGCCGCTTCGCCGGAACGGCCCTCGATCTGAAGCTTGAAGGGCTCGGCCAGTGGGGCCGACGGTATGTCCGCAGGCGCGGCGCACCGCATCAGATACGTGAGTTCGCCGCCGAACCACGGATGATCGTCTCGCGCCGCGAGCAATAGCGCCGGGCGCGCCTCAGCGGCGGCTCGTGCGGGATCGTCTTGCAGGAGCGCGGCCTCGGCTCGGGCGGCCTTCAACTGTCCAATACGCTGCAAAGAATTCGTAGACCCCACGAGCGACTCCGCGTCGTCGAGTAAGGCATCGACACCTGGATCGCCGCGCCGCAACTTCACGCGCGCGAGGGCTACGAGTGCTATGACGCGGCTTATGGTGCGATCGGTGCCCTCGATCACCTCCAGCGCGTGTTTTTCCGCTGCTTCCCAATCCCCCAGGTACATCTCGCACATCGCTAGATACGCAGTCGCATAGGTGACCGCGCTATCGATATCTCTCTCTCGAGCGAATGCAGCCGACTGCATGAAGTGCTCCCGCGCTTCGCAGAAATGATAGAGGTCAGCAGAAGTCCAGCCGAGGTTGTTAAAGATGACGCCGGCCATGAAGTCCAGGCCTTCGCTCGCCGCAATGTCGATTGCGCGCCGTAGGTGCTTGCAGCCTTCATCATAGTCGACGAAAACGGTCGCCGCACCGAAGACTCCCAGCGCGGCAACGAAGACATCGCGCCCGCCGAAGCGCTCGGCCAGATCGATCGCCTTCTTACTCCAAAAAATCGCCTGCTCGCACTCGCGGTTCAACATCCGCAGATGCGCCTGCACGCGATATGCGTGAGCTAACTCGATGCTCGGCGAGCTCGCTTCGAGCCGCTTGATGGACGCCAGACTGGCGGCGTCGGCGTCGGCCGTCCGCAACGCGCGCATATACGCCAGCGCAAGCTCGCTCAGATTCCTCGCCTCGCCCGCGTCGTTGCCGGCTAGTCGATGAAGCCCGACCGCCGCCTCGCGCGCGTTGATGGCATCATCTAATTGAGCCGTGAACTGGCACTCCTGGGCGTAGGCTTCAATCCAGGAGACGCGGTCGGGATGCTCCGCCGCCTCTGCGCACGCGAGGGCCGCGATATAATGCGCTATTGCTTCGCGATGCGCTCTGCGTAGCGATGCTTCGCGCGCGGCTCGCGGCGCATACCGCAAGACGGCGGAGGTGTCGCCCGTTCGCGTTGCATGATGCGACAGCCGGGCCGCCGGAACGCGATCGGCATGCCCCTCCAGGACTTGCAGTACGCGGCTATGGAGCGCGCGCGCGGCCGGCGTCGACAGCGAGTCCTCGATTACGATCCGAGCCAGCTCGTGGCGAAATTGCAGCGAAGCCGAATCGGCTTCCAAGAGGCCGGAATTGAGACATTGCTCGATCGTACCGGCATCTACTCTGATGAGACTATCGAATACCCAGCGCTCCATTTGGCGCGGTACAATCGAGACTAGCTGAAGAACGGCTTGGGCGTCAGCGCTGAGGTGGGCGAAGCGGCCCAGCACGAGGTCCTCGACGCTGTGCGGCATCTCGGCCCCCGCGCCGCGCAACAGCTCGGTCACAAAGAACGGATTGCCGTTGGTCGCTTCGTAAATGCCCTCGGGGGACTGCAGCGCACGGCGCGCCAGGGCCGCGACGCCTTCGGGCGAGAGTCTCGAGAGCTCGATGCGCGCGATGTTTGCGCTGGGCAGGTCGCCGATCATACGGCGCAACGGATGGTCCGCGGCGATCTCGTCATTGCGATACGAGATTACGAGCAGACACGGCACGCGATCGATGCGGCGGCCGAGAAACTTCAGTAAATCGAGGGTGGCATCGTCGGCCCAGTGCACATCCTCCACCACGAGCAGCGTCGGTCTCGTACTCCGTTGCAGCTCGTTGATGAAGCTCTCAAAAAGCGTCGCTCGATCACCGCCGGCTCGAAGCTGCGGCCCAAACTGCGCGTCCGACGAGCGCGCGATATCGTAGAGCGGGGCGAGCGGATGTGGAGTTTCCAATGCGTCGCAGGCGCCCCACCACAATCTCGCTTCTCCACGCGCCTCTACAAGCGCACGCAGGACGACGGTTTTCCCGATTCCCGCCTCTCCGGAAAGGAGCACGGCATTCCCGCTACCGCGGGCGGCGAGCTTGAGGCGATCCTTGAGCGTTTGCAGCGGCTCGTCGCGCTCGATGAGCCCGGCCGCGGTCGCCGGCGACTTCGGGACGCTAGGCGCGCTCACGGGTCCCTCGGTACGCAAAATGGGTAGCCGGCACCGGCAAATTGGGTGACTTCGCCGAGGTCTGCCGGATTGCGCGGCATCTATAATCCAAGCCGCAATGCCGCGCTATATGGTTGAACGCGCCTTCCAAGACGGACTCTGCATTCCCCTCGACGAGAGTGGCGCGTCGGCCTGCGCGACGGTCGTGGACGCCAATGCGAAGCACGGAGTCACATGGGTGCATTCCTACGTCAGCCGCGACCTGCGGAAGACGTATTGCGTCTACGACGGCCCTTCGGCCGAGGCGATACGCGCCGCGGCTCACGATACAAATCTACCTATCGAAAGCATAACACAAGTTCGCGTGCTTGATCCATATTTCTACCGCCCGTCGGGCGACTAGGGAGAGACGCATGTCCATCGAGACCGCCGCAGCACCGGCCCGGCACCCCGAGCCAGAAAAACTCAACGCCTTCGTCGGAAAGATGCTCGGCGACTTAGGCGCCATCGCGACGGCTGCGCTCGTCATCATCGGCGACAAGCTCGGACTCTATCGCGAGCTCCAAAAAGGTGAATCTTTGACCAGCGCGGAGCTCGCCGAGCGCACCGGCACCGCCGAACGTTACGTTCGCGAATGGCTGGCGAATCAAGCCGCGAGTGGATATCTCGAGTACGAAGCCGCAACGCAGCGATTCTCGCTGCCGCCCGAGCAAGGCTTCATGCTTGGCGACGAAGGCAGCCCGCTGTACGTCAACGGCTTGTTTCAACTGCTGCAATCGATGATCGTTGACGAACCTGCGATCGCGGAACGCTTTCGCACCGGCAAAGGGTTCGGCTGGCACGAGCATGACGCGCGGCTGTTCGAAGGCTGCGAACGATTCTTCCGTCCCGGTTACAACGCCAACTTGGTCACCTCGTGGATTCCCGCCTTACAAGGCGTCGAGCAAAAGCTGCGTAAGGGTGCCAAAGTCGCGGACGTCGGCTGCGGACTGGGCGCATCGACCATCATCATGGCTCAGGCATATCCGAACTCGCTCTTTCATGGCTTCGACTACCACGCCAAGTCGATCGGAATCGCCCGCGAACGCGCCAAGGCTGCCGGCGTCGGCGACCGCATCGTTTTCGAGGTTGCGACCGCAAAGGCGATCCCGCAAAACGACTACGATCTGATCGCCTGCTTCGACTGTCTGCACGACATGGGCGACCCCGTCGGTGCGGCCAAAGCCGTTCGCCGGGCGCTGGCGCCTGACGGCACCTGGATGCTGGTCGAGCCGTTCGCGAACGATCGCCTCGAGGAGAACCTCAACCCGATCGGTCGGATCTTTTATGGTTGTTCAACCATGTTATGCACGCCGGGCTCGCTATCGCAAGAAGTCGGCGCGGCGCTGGGAGCGCAAGCCGGTGAGACGCGCATTAGCCGGATTGCGAGCGATGCCGGATTCGCCCATTTCCGCCGCGCGACCGAAACGCCGTTCAACATCGTCTACGAAGTGAAAGTCTGAAGCCCGCTGCCGTCAAAGCGCTTTTGATAGGCGTTTGATGGCGTTGAACTGAGGCATCCCCTAGGATGACCGCGGATGTACGCTGCGCTGCTGCTTGCCGCGGTTGTCAACTGGTCGGTTCCCCTGGAAACATGGAAGTTCAAGACCGGCGACAATCTGCGCTGGGCTGACCCCAGCCTCGACGATCGTGGCTGGGCGACGCTCAGCCTGGCAGCTCCCGCCGAAGCAAATGACGGCGATCAGGGCATCAGCCGCTATGCGGCGGGTTGGGCCGCGCATGGCTACAGCGGATACACCGGATTCGCGTGGTATCGCATCCGAGTCACAAACGTGACGCCACTAGACCGCGATCTCGCGCTGCTCGGACCTGCGATGGTCGATAGCGCGTACCAAATCTACGCGAATGGACGTTTGCTGGGTGGGATCGGTGATTTCACGGACGCGACTCCGGTCGCATATGGCATCCGCCCAATGAAATTCGGCTTTCTCGCCGGCGGTCATCCCCCGCTGATCGCGGTGCGCGTGTGGAGTGGCCCCTGGGCAGCGGGCCCGCGATCGGGCGGGATGCACGTCGCGCCCGTCTTCGGCGACCCTGGCGGCGTGGACGACGCCTTCAGGTCGCAGTGGTTCGAAAAGATACGCGCCTTCGCCCTCGAGATCGCGCAAACGGCTTTCTTCGTGGCACTGGCGCTGGCCGCGCTCAGCTTGGTACGGTTCGATCGCGCGAAGCTCGGCCTCGCGATGCTGGCCGCTGCGCTCTTTCTCACGGCGTTGTGGCGAGCCAACCTGTCGATATTCTGGCTATCCGGCATCGAAAGCATTCGGACTTTCTTTTACGCGCACATCGTTTTGCTCGTGCCGATAACGCTCGGTGCGTGGACCCTCGCGTGGTGTTACCTGTTTCGACTAAGTGAGTCCCGGTTGATCACGCTCGCAGCATCGGCCTTGACCGCCTTGTATATCGTGACCGAATTTCTAAGACGGCCGGCGCTCAACGGCGGCTTCTTGCCGACACTGGCGCCGGCGGCGGCGGTCGCTTCAAAATGGGATCGCTACGCATTCCTGGCGTTACTCTTCTATATCGTCTATCGCGGCTTCCGCGAGCGTGGCCTCGAGGCGTGGTTCGCGCTGCCGGCCGTCGTTACGGTTTCGATTGGACAATTCTCCGGCGAGCTTCTTGCCTTTGGTGTACCGGGCATCTGGTTCCCGTTCGGCATGGGAGTATCGCTGGCGAACTACGCCTATCTCGCTTCGACCCCGGCGATCGCCCTATTGCTATGGAGCCGACTCTACGTACCCATCGCCTTGAGCAGTATGCGCTTGGGTCGACAGCCGTCGAACTCACCGTAATGGACGCGCTCCCAAGGGCCGAAATCGAGTTTCCCGTTCGTGACCGGCACGACCACTTGATGGCCTAGGATCATGCGTTTGAGGTGGGCGTCGGCGTTGTCTTCGCCGGTTCGATGGTGCTCGTAATCCGGTTTGCTGGGCGCAAGCTGCTCTAGCCAGGTTGCGATGTCGCGCCACAAACCGGCTTCGTGGTCGTTGACGAAAATACTGGCGGTGATGTGCATGGCGCTCCCCAGGATGATCCCGTCCGTGAGTTTTGCCTCGGCGCAAAACCGCGCGACCTCGCCGGTGATGTCAAGGATTTCGTACCGCTTCTTCGTTTGAATCGTGAGATAGTCGGTATGAGTGATCATGGCTGAAGGCTCTTTCCCATTTCTTGGTAAAGGCACCGCCTTGGGAGGAGGGGCGTGCTCCATGCCCGACTTGAACGCGCTCGTCATCTTTGGCGCGGTGGTCGAGTCAAACAGCTTCTCTGAGGCTTCGCGGAGGCTCAACGTTCCAGTCTCGACTGTAAGCCGTCGTGTCGCGGAGCTCGAGCAAGAGCTGGGCGTGCAGCTGCTCGAGCGCTCGACGCGCCGGCTCCGTCTAACCGAAATCGGTGCGGAAATATTCGAGCGCGCGCGGCAAGGCGTTGAATTGAACGATGCGATCAATGACATCGTCGGCGATCACCTCGAGGTTGTTGGGGGAACGCTGCGCATCTCTTCTCCGCCGAGCATCTCGGATTCGCTGCTCGCACCAATGACGGCCGCGCTCCAAGAAGCGCATCCGCAAGTGCGGGTCCAGGTCTTCATTACCGAACGCTTCGTCGACCTCATGACGGAAGGAATCGACGTCGGCTTCATCGTCGGCCCGATTCACGATCCCGCGCTCGTTCCACGTTCGATTTTGACGTACCGGCATCGGGTTCTCGCAAGCCCGGCGTATCTCGCAAGGCACGGCCGGCCGCGCGCGCCCGAGGATCTGCTCGAGCACCGATTGCTCGCATTTTCGTTCTGGCGACCCGAAAACACTTGGGATTTCGTGAGCGCCGACGGCTCCGAAACGCGATCCATCTCCTTCCGCCCGTATGTGTCGATGAACGATTACGCCGGGATCGTCCCGCGCCTTCTCGACGGAACGGGCATCGGCGAGGTGCCGCCGCTCATTCGACCCGAGCTCGTTCGCGACGGAGAACTGGTCGAGGTCATGCCGGATTGGCAGTTTCCGTACTTCGATCTGAAGGTCGCCTATCACGGCGGCCGATACGTACCGCGCGTCGTGCGCATTTTCACCGAGATCGCGGGCCGGCTTGCGCCGGCGCTCTTTCCGTCGCTACCGCGCGCGCCTCAGGGCGACAAACACCATGCAGCCGTTGACGGCAGTTCTCAGCTCGGCCCCCTTGGATCGCGTTTTAAGCCAGGATTTCCGCACGCTAAGCGGCGTTGAGCTAGCGCACGATCTGCTCATTGGTAAATCGTAGACAAAAACCAGGTGCAGCAGTCGCGTCTCGTTTCAAGAGCGAACGGCTCTGCGGTGGCGGCGAACGTTCGTTCCAAGACATTCGTCATCTACGCCTTGCTGATCAGCGCGAACGTGCTGGTTTGGTTTGCGGCGCTCGCCGTCTTCACGGGTCCCCAGCGCTTGCTATTGGGGACGGCGGCACTCGCCTACGCCTTTGGTTTGCGTCACGCCGTCGACGCCGATCACATCTGCGCGATTGACAACGTCGCCCGCAAACTGATGCAGGAGGGCAAACGTCCGGTCGGCGTCGGCTTTTTCTTTTCGCTCGGGCACTCGACGATCGTGATCGCGCTAACGGTGCTGATTGCAATCGCCGCGGCAACCGTCAAGCAGCGCTTGCCGCAGTTGGAGGACCTGGGCGGCGTCGTCGGAACGAGCATCTCCGCAGCGTTTTTGTTTGCGATCGCGGCCATTAACGCGTTCGTGCTCGCGGACATCGTGCGTGCGTTTCGCCGAGTTCGCGGCGGCTACGACTTTTCCGATTGCTCGCTGAACGACTCGCTGGAGCGGCGCGGTCTGTTCGGACGGCTCTTCAGGCCGCTCTTGCGGTTGGTGTCGAAAAGCCGGCATATGTATCCCGTCGGCGTCCTCTTCGGCCTCGGTTTCGATACGGCGACGGAGGTCGGGCTGCTCGGGATTGCCGCGATCCAGGCCGGCAAAGGGTTGCCGATCTGGGCCATCCTGATTTTCCCGGCGCTCTTCACCGCGGGCATGTCGCTGATCGATACGACCGACGGGATCCTGATGCTGGGCGCGTACGGCTGGGCGTTCGTCGATCCGGCTCGGAAGCTTTCCTACAACATGACGATCACGTCGGCGTCCGTTCTGGTAGCTGTCCTCGTGGGCGGCGTTGAGGTGGCGAGCATCCTCGGCGCCAACATCGACCTCGGGTGGCTTGGCTTCGCCATTGTCGGAACCTTCGTCCTCAGTTGGCTAGCGTCGGTGGCGTTTTACCGCGTCATGCGTTATGGCGACAGGGACGCTACAGCTTCCTCGAGTGACGATGCTTTCGGCGGAACCGCGATCCCATCGGCCAGCAGCCAAGCCTCGATATGACTCAAGTAGAGCGGCCCGAACGAATCGGCTAGCGCTCGCGCGTACGATTCGTAGCCCGCCAGGTCTCGTGCGAGTGCTAGGGCTGCCATCGTGCGCCGGTGACGCTGCATGTAACCCGGTCGCAGACGCAAACCGCCGTGCACCGCCTGCAAGAGAATATCGCTGGCCGAACGGTCGGCCTGGTCTCGCAGCCGCCGTTCGAACCACTCATCGAGGTCGCGCGGCAGCCGGAGCGAGCGCACCGGGCCAAAC
>JASHZC010000016.1 GCA_030042755.1 Vulcanimicrobiota bacterium
GTCGTTCACGGTTCCGTCCTCCGGTCGACGTCGACGTTGGCCTCGTGGCTCGCGTCGTCGAGTACTTGATTGCGCAGTTGACCCTCGAGTTGTTGTGCCAGACCAAACGCACCGTTCTTGGCAATCGCCTGTGCGCGTTCGTCGTTGAGCATGCCCTGCCACGTCTGCTCCGACGCCGACTCCTCACCGAAAATCGACTGCTCCGGCACGGTGTCTTGCATCGCGTTCATCAGCATTTCGAGAAAGACGCCTTCGAATTGCGTCGCGGCGTCGTGCAGTTTCGCCAGCGCCTGTTTTTGCACCGGCGTAAGGTTTTGGGACGATTGCGTCTGTGGCGAGCTCGACGACGGATCGACAGGCGTTGCCACTAGAGAATCTCCAGGTCGGCTTGCAGCGAGCCCGACTCGCGCAGCGCCTGCACGATCGCAATCAAATCCCGCGGCGAGACGCCCAGCGCGTTGAGCGCGCGCACGACCGACGACAGCGTCGCGGCTCCGGCTATAAAGGTAAGCTGGCGGCCCTTCTCCGACGCGGAGACCGACGTGTTTTGCTGTAGCGCGGTCCGGCCGTTCGAGAATGCATTCGGCTGCACGACTTGGTTTTGCGTGCTGATGGTGATCGTCAGATCGCCGTGAGCGATCGCGCATGGCGCGAGACGAATGTCGCCGCCGAACACGATCGTGCCGGTGCGTTCGTTCATGACGACCTTCGCAACCTCGTCTTGATTGAAGCTTAGGTTGGAGGCATCGGCTAAGAACTGGACCGGATTCCCCGCGTACTGCGCCGGCAGGGACACATGGATCGTTGCTGCGTCGGTCGCCTCCGCCGTGCGCGCGCCGAAGTGCGCGTTGAGCACTGAGGCGAGGTTAGCCGCGGTCTTGAAATCGGGCGTGGTCAAAACGTAGTTGAATCCGTTCGGCGAACTCTCGATCGGCGTGACCATGTCGCGCGCGATCACGGCACCGTTGGGAATGCGGCCCGCGCCGGTGTAGTTCTTGTTGAGGAACGACCCATTGTACCCGGCGACGAATCCACCGACCGAGACCGGGCCTTGTGCCGTCCCGTACACGATGTTGTTTGCCGCACGCAGCTCGGTGAGTACCAGCGTTCCGCCTTGCAGGCTCGTGGCGTCGCCCATCGCCGAAACGACGACGTCGACGTTGTCGCCGGAGTGCGCGAACGGCGGCAGCGTTGCCGTGACCATGACCGCGGCAACGTCGCGCGTGCGCACCGACGTCTGCGCGACGGTAAGCCCGAACGCCTGGAGGATGTTCTGAATCGTTTGGCTGGTGAAGATAACCGAGGTGGAGTCGCCCGTGCCTTGCAAACCGACGACGACGCCGTAGCCGACGAGTTGATTGCCCGTTACGCCCTGAACGTGCGCAATGTCCTTGACGAGGACCGGTTTGCCCGTGCCATCCGCCCACGCACACGAGCCCGCACAGATGAGCGCGAGCGCAAGTGCGGTGAAGGTTCTCGCGGCGAATGCGGCGCCGCCGGTCATCTTTCTCATCATCGTCAGAACAGCCAACTTATGATCCGGGCCAGCAGACCCTTATTCTTTTGATCGTCACCTTTGAACACGGCTTGAACCGAAGCCACGCGCGAAGCGAGCACCATGTCGGTGTTATCGATGTCTTCGGGACGTATGACGCCGGTGATGTGGAGCGTTTGCGCGCGGCCGTTGACCGTCAAGCCTTGGTCGCCTGAGATTTGAAGTGCGCCGCTGGGCAGAACACCGGTAACCGTCGCCATCATCGTCGCGGTGAACGAATCCGAGCCGGACGCGCTTTGCTGCGTGCTCGTCGCCGACTGTCCCGACACTGAATTGTTCAGTCGAACCAGCGGAAGGTTGAAGATGCCCGTTCCGCTTCCGCCGCTCATCGATGCTGATTTCTGACTCGAATAATCGTTGACGTGCGAACTCGTGTCGGCGAGATCGAACTCCACGTACACGAGATCGCCGACTTGCGATGCCCGATGGTCGTCCATCAATCGAAGCGGGTGGCCCGGCCCGGTTGGAGCGGGCGCAGACGAATAAAGCGTGTCTGCAACTGCAGAAACCGGAGCGAGCGCCAGAATCGCGACGATCGCCAGCGTAGTGCGCATCAGAGTGTCTCCCCCGACAGGTTCAGTTCGACGCGATCCGGACCGACGACGGTGCCGGTCAGCGTCTTGTTGGTCTGCGGATTGTAAACCGATACATGGTCGCCGAGGCCGCCGCTGCTGCGCGCTACGACGTCGGCAACCACCGAGACGCCGTTATCGTCGACGATCAGCGTGACCGTGTTTCCGGCGCGAACGATTTCGTTGGTCTGCGTCTGCTCGATTGCGACCGGTGCACCGGCGCGAACCGCCTCGATGACGCGTCTCCCGATCAGCGCCTGCGTGCCGTTGATTCGCTGTCCCGTGTACGCGACGCGCGCTACTGCCAGATCTTGCGGCGTAAGCACGGTGCCCGGAAGTAGGTCGTGCGAAGCGACGGCAGTTTTTGCGTACCGCTGCACGCGGTATCCGACAAAGACCGTGCGCAAGAATTTCCCATTTACGTCGATTTGGATCGGGACGTTCACGTAGGCGGCGGTCGCGATTGCACTTTGCGGAACGAGCCCGACGGTTCCGAGCGGCACGACTTGATCGGGAACCGGTCCAGCCGGCACCAGCTCCGCGTCGCCCGTGAGGTGCACGGCCCGTTCGATCGGTTCCGCAAGCGTGGTGAAGCGTTTGCCCAAGAGAATCTGCGTCGGCGTCTGCGCGCGCGCGGCGGGCGCGTATGCAACGCATACGAGCGCGACCAGGGCGACGGCAGCGAGCGAACGCATCATCATCGATCCTATTGGAAGGGCGAAAGCTGCACGGCGGTCGAGAGCATTTGGTCGGCGGCGCCGATCGACTTCGAATTCGCTTCGTACGCGCGCTGCGCGACGATCATGTTCACGATCTCGTTGACGACCGAGACGTTGGAGTTCTCCAAGTAACCGTCTTGCAGCGTGCCCGCGCCATTCAATCCCGGCGTCGTGACGATCGGCGGTCCGCTGGCGGCCGTTTCGGTGTAGAGGTTTTGCCCGGTCGGCGAGAGGCCGGCGTTGTTCACGAATCGCGCGAGCTGCAGCTGGCCGAGCGTCTGCGGCTGCACGCTGCCGGGAACTTGCGCGGTCACCGTTCCGTCCGATCCGATCGAAACCGTGGTCGCATTTTGCGGAATCGTGATTTGCGGCT
Organism: Vulcanimicrobiota bacterium; assembly: GCA_030042755.1. The sequence continues at coordinate 3,220 of JASHZC010000016.1, forward strand.
GCACGAAATATCCGTCGGCCGTTACGAGCGTGCCGTTCGCATCTTCTTTGAACGAACCGTCGCGCGTGTACGCAGTCGTCCCGTCCGGCATCGTGACTTGGAAGAAGCCGTCGCCTTCGATCGCGACGTCGAGATTATTGCTCGTTTGCTCGAGCGAGCCTTGCGTGAAGACTTTCTCCGAATCGCCAACGTTCACGCCGAGGCCGACTTGTTGACCGACCGGCACGATCGACGGCCCGACCGGATTGCCGGGCGCCTGAATCGTCTGGTAAACCAGATCTTGAAAGCGCGCCTGATTGCTCTTGAATCCTTGAGTGTCGACGTTGGCCAGGTTGTTGGATATCGTATCCATGTTGTACTGCTGTGCGATCATGCCGCTAGCCGCAGTGTAGAGCGATCTCATCATGTCGGTCGTGTACTCCTACCTATGAAGTCTTGCCGACGGTCGAGATCGCCGTCTGCGTTGCGTTGTCTTGTGTCATGATCGATTTTTCGTTCGCGTCGAACCAGCGCTCGGCGGTAATCAGGTCGACCATCGACCGGACCACGTTGGCGTTGCTTTGCTCGACGAAGCCCGACTGAACGGTCGCCGTCGTTGCTGACGGTCCCGCGTTACCGCTAATGACGAAGTCATTCGAACCTTCGGGCCGCAGGTTCGTCAAATTGTTGAATTGCGTAAGTCCAAGCGTCGCGACGACCAGTCCATTCTGGTAGACGTTGCCGTCCTTGCCGATCGTCACCGCGCCTTGATTTTGAAGCTGAATTTGCTGGCCTTGCGTCGAGAGCACTGCATTGCCGTCGGTCGTGCGCAAGACGCCCTGCGCGTCTTCAGTGAACTCGCCGTTGCGCGTGTAGCGCACGCCGTTAGCGGTGGCAATGGTGAAGAACGCGTTGGTCGAACCCGTGATCGCGACATCGAGCGGGTTGCCGGTATTCTGTAACGGTCCCTGTTCGAAGTTCGTCGGGGTGTCGTAGATTTGAGCGCCGGTTCCAAGGGAACCGACTTCCTCACGCACGGCGACGCCCGGAAGCGGATTGCCCGACGTTTTTCCCGGGTCGGTCTGGATGCGCGACACGTCGAGCGTCTGCGCCGACTGAATTTGGAGCAGCGTCTGTTTGAAGCCACCCGTATTCACGTTGGCGAGATTATTCGCAACGTTATCGGCCATGCTCTCTGCTACGAGCGCGCCGCTCGCAGACGTGTAGAGGCCACGTACCAAAA
>JASHZC010000157.1 GCA_030042755.1 Vulcanimicrobiota bacterium
CCAATCCTATTTTGTCGACAACCCAACTCAATTTTAAAAATTGAATCGCGTTAACTCGGGCGTCGATGCGTGTGTTCGCGTTGGTCGGGGCGTGCGGTGGTGAGACGGAGCGTCTGAAATCGGCCGAAGCCAGGATGACGAGAGGCCGATTTCAGCCGAGTGGCATTTTTCGCACGATGCGGAAAATGGCGCGTCTCAGGCTCACCACCGCACGCCCCGCCCGACGCGGCGAGGACCTACCGACCGCGGGAGTTGAGGCGATTCAATTCCCGCCCGTACAGGACCGCGGTTCGTTCCTGGAGTTTGCGATAGGTCAATTCCGAATAGCGACGCGGACGTCGCACCATGTTGAACGATATCATGGACTGAGTGCTCCTTGGCCTAGGGTCGTGAGTGAGACCCCGTTTTGACCGAGTATTGATCCGTCGACGCGTTGCAGCTCGACGACGGCCTTATTCAAATCCGTTTGTGCTTGAAGCTCGAGGCCTTCTTGTTGTACGAACTCGACCTGGCGCTGATCGATGAGGAACGTGGTGGACTCGCCGTTTTTGAACTTGCGAATCTCGCTTGCCAGCACTTGGGCTGCGGCGTCGCGCCCTTGATGCGCCGCAAAGAGCCGTGCTTGCGCCGCTTGGTAGGCCTGAAGTGCGTTATATACCTCGTACTGGATGCGCCCCGCCGTTGCGAGTTGTTCCACCTGCGCCTGGCGCTCTTGCTCCTTGGCTGCGCTTTCGGCACCTTTCGCCGTGTTATTGCCGAGCGGCGTCGAGATCTGAACGCCGGCCGAATACGTCGGGAAGCGCCCAATGTTGCTGTAGGACTTGCCAAGTCCGCCGGTTGTATCTGCGGGCGCCGGCGGGAACGTGGTTCCGAGGAAAACGAGCGGCGGCAACGCATTGCCGGCGAAGCCGTTACCGTTGAACTGCAGCTGCAGATCCGCCTGTGGAAGTTTTTGGTTCTTCGCATACGCAAGGTTCACGCCGGCCTGCTTTGCGGCGTCGAGCGCTTCGCGCACTTCAGGACGGTTCTGCATCGCAGTCGCGAGAAGCGAATCGACCGAAGGGGTCGGTGGGAGTTGGAGCACCGACGAGGTCGGTACGAGATTCGCGCGCCAGACCGGATCGCCGGGATCGGTGACGATCAAGCTCTTGAGTTGGTTTTGCAGCTCCGAGACGTTTTGCAGCGCCGAGAATACGTCTTGCTGATAGATCGCGATTTGCGTCGTGGACTCGATCGCGTCGATCGGAGCGGCCGCGCCGCGCTTGGCGAGGCGCACGTTGCTCTGCTGCTGCGAAACGCTCTGGCGCAACGCATCCTCCTGGATGGCGACGTTGCGCCACGCAGCAACGAGGTCCCAATAGACGTCTTCGACCGAGGCAATCGTCGTAGAAACGGACGCGAGGGTCGAAGCCTGCGTCGCGTCCGAGTTGATTCGCGAGAGCTGAATTTGCCGCTTCGTATCGTTCATGGCCAGCCCTTTGAGCAGCGGCTGCGTGATCGATACGTTCAGCGATGCAAGGTAATATGGATTGAATGCGTCGATGAACGTATTGTCGTCGACGGTCGACTGCGAGACGTTGATATTGTATTGCGTGCCGCTTTCGCTGAGCTGCCCTTTGACGCCGGCCTGCAACGATTGATAGTTCTGCACGATCGGCTGGAAGTCAGGCCCGCCGCCGAAGAACGCGTTCGTGGCCGCGTTCGTATCGTGTTTAACCGACGGTTCGACGAAGAAGTTCACGTCGTTCGCGCCTTTGGCTTCCTGAACTTGATACGAAGCGATGCGCGTGTTCGAGGCGGCGACCGAAAGATCGGGGTTCTTGAGCAACGCCATGCCGATTGCATCTTGGAGTGAGATCCCGACGAATGGCTGCTGCGTAACACCGACGATGTCGGCCTTGGTTGGACGAACGCTCGGAGCCTGATATCCGGGCGCGACCGTCGGCACCGGAGGCGTAACCGGCGTAGGCACCGGTGTTGGAATCGCTGCCGCAGACGGCAGCGTGGGCTTCGCCGATGCGGCGAACGGTGCCGTCGCGATCGCGAGACTGAGTGTGATTGTGGTTATGGCTTGAGTCTTCACGAAACGCTCCTATTCGACCGCGACGTGCCCGCCAAGTCGCGGCTTATTGAGTAGTAAGACCAGCGGTGTGAGCGCGATCGTAATGATCGCCGTCCAACGCGAGGTATCCGCATACGAAAGCACCAGCGCTTGACCCTCGACGATTTGGTCGAGATTGTTCAATGCAGATGTGGAATGCTCGCCGCCGTTCTGCTGAAGGTAAATCGCAGTGGGCGAACTGTGGAGATTGACGTTGGCGGCGAGCTCCGTTTGGTGCGTGGTCGTGCCGCGCACGAGCAGCGTGACGAGGATCGCGGTTGCGATGCTGCCGCCAACTTGCCGCGAAAGATTGAAGAATGCCGACGTCGCTGGGACCTCGCGGTCCGGAACGCCGCCGAGCACCGCAATCGAGAGCGGCACGAAGATTTGCGAAAGACCGATTCCGCTAACGACGAGGCATACGATGAACGTACCGAATTGCGACTCGGGCGTGGTCACGCCGGCGAGAATCCAATTCGAAATACCGAGCAGCAAGAATCCAATCGCCGTCGATAGACGCACGTCGATCCTTCCGCTGCTTGCCAGCGCCGCAGTAATCGGCGTAAACGTCATCACGGCGAGTGCGCGCACGAGGATCGTTAATCCCGAAAGCGTGGCAGTAAAGCCGAGCGAGTTCTGCAGGTACTGCGGCAGAACGAGAATCGATCCGTAGAGACTGATTCCCAGAACCGCGCCTAGGACGCTTCCCGCGGCGACTTGGCGAAGGCGCAAGACATGCAGATCGACGACCGGAATTCCCGAGCGCAGCGTCCACCAGATGAAGCTTCCAATTCCGGCAGCGGCTACCAGCGTGAAAAGCCGAATGTTGGGATCGCTGAGCCAGTCATACTGTTGCCCTTGGTCGAGAACGTATTGCATCGAACCCAAGCCAACCGCGAGCAGTGCAAGCCCAATCCAATCGAGTCTCATCGCCCGCGGTTTGATCGGGTTTCGTAGATAATTCCAAATCAGTATCGCCGCAACGATACCAACGGGCAGGTTGATAAAGAACGCCCAGCGCCACGTGAGGTTGTCGGTGATCCAACCGCCGAGTACCGGTCCCAGCGCGGGACCGACGATAACGCCCATCGCAAAGATGCCTTGGGCTCTACCCTGCTCGTCTAACGTGTAGGTGTCGCGCAGAATAGCTTGCGCGGTCGAGATCAGTCCTCCGCCGCCCAGGCCTTGCACGATGCGCCAGAAGACCAGCGCACCGAAACTCGGCGCTAAGCCGCACATCAGCGAGGCGATGGTGAAGATAATGATCGACGCAAAGAAGTACTGACGCCGGCCGAACCTCGCCGAGAGCCATGGCGTGATCGGAATTACCACCACGTTCGCGATGATGTATCCGGTCACGATCCACGCACCTTGGTCGACCGGCACGCCGAAATTCCCTTGAATGTTCGGCAGTGCGACGTTCACGATCGTCGTGTCGATGATCTCGAGCAGGGTCGCGGCGATGACCGCGACGCTCACGATGGCCCTACGTAGGCCGTGTTCGACTACGTTGCGAGGTTCCATCATTGTTGCTGTTACGCTTTCGTCTAGCGAACTTTCACGAACGTTTCGACGCTCATACCAGGGCGCATCGGCCTATTCGGATCCTTGTTGTCGATGGAGATGCGAACCGGAATGCGCTGCGTCACCTTCACGAAGTTGCCGGTTGCGTTTTGCGCCGGAACCAGGGCGTAGGTGTTTTGCGACGCGGGGTTGATCGATATCACGTGCCCATGGAACAACACACCAGGGTACGCGTCGACATGAATGTCGACGGGCTGACCGACTCGCATGTCGGTCATCTGCGTTTCTTTATAGTTCGCCGTGATGTAGATTTTGCCCGGACCGTTCGGAATCAACGTCAGAATCGTCATGCCTGCCGAAACGGTTTGACCGATTTGGGCGCTCTTCTGACCGACGTAGCCATCGATCGGCGAGTAGATGTGCGTGTAGCTGAGGTTCCTGCGCGCTATGGACAGCTGCGCTAACGCCGCATTGACTTGGCTCGGATCGGCGAATTGCGCGAGTTTGCCTTGCGCCGTCGTTACGCCGCCCTGCGCCGCGGCCACGCCGGCCTGCGCTGCGCCCACTTTCTGTGTTGCTGCAGAAAGATTGGCACCCGCCACACCGATATCGTCGTGCGCGCTCAGAAGCTGCGCCGATGCCGCGGCAAGCGACGCGCGTTCCGCGTCGAGATTTTGGCGCGCGACGTCACCGGTTGAAACGAGCGAGAGCGTGCGCCGGTAATCTGCCGCAGCTCGGTTGTAGGCCGCTTGTGCCGCAGGCAATTGCGCCTGCGCCGAATGGAGCTGTGCCACCGCCTGTGCAACGCCGGCTTGCGCGACCGGCACCTGCGCCGAAGCATTCGCCGTATTGGCCTGCGCCTGTGCAACGCCGCCTTGTCCTTGCGTTGTGCTCGTTTGTTGATTCGCCTGCGCGAGCGCTAGTTGCGCCTCTGCATTACGAACTTGATAGCTTTCAACCGCGTCCTCAAGTACGACCAGCAGCTGACCGCGGCGAACTTCCTGGTTCGTGTCGACCCGGATGTGATCGATGCGTTCGTTGATCTTGCTCGTAACCGCGACCGGATCGGTGTCGACGCGTGCGTCATCCGTCCCCTCGTGGACACGCGCGTATAAGTACCACTTCACGCCCCACGCCAGCAGCACGATCGCGACGATTACACCGAGCACGCCGAAGATTATGCGCTTACGCGGACCGTTGCGCTCTTCGATTTGCGTGATGTTTTCGCTGCGCCCGTTGGGTTGCGTTTGGCTGGCGTTGCCCTTCTGTGCCTCGCGCGTATCCATTTACTTGCTCCTTACGCCGTTGAGAAAAACGTTGATGATGTTCGATAGTGCGTAGTCGTTGTCGGACGAGATTCGGCTGTCCGGGAACTTGTCGCGCGCGGCCAGGCGCGCGAAGATCATACCCATGAAAATCAGCGCCAGGTCGTCAGGGTTGCCGACCAGCTCCCCTGCCTCGACTTTGGCAGCCATGTACTCCCCCACCACCGTCCGGATAGCGGTTTGCGGACGCCAGGTCTCTTTCGCGAAGACACTGTTCTCGTAGTCGGCCTCGACCAGCGACCAGCGTATCATGTCGATCATCGACTCCATGTGCTGGGTCATGGTCGCGCCGATCACGCGGAGATCGCCCTCTATGGGACCAGGCAAGCTTTCGATGATCTCTCGCAGGCGCACATCGGGGCACGAGTTTTTCACGACCGCGATGATCAGCGCGTCCTTATTTCCGAAGTGCCGGAAAAGCGTCGCTTCGTTGACGCCCGCAACGTCGGCGATCTCACGCGTCGTCGCGCCCTTCTTCCCTTTGCGCTTGATCACGTCGCGCGCCGCCAGGATGATCCGCTCGCGCGTATCTTCCGGCATCGCTTTGCCGTCGTTTTGTTTCTGAGTGTCAATCATTGCTTTTGAAAAACCGAGTCGCTTAGCGCGACGTTGGTCTGGTAGCTGTCATATTGTGAATCGCCGGTCGCGCGTACGCGGTAGTGAATGTCGACGTGCTGGCGAGAAACGAGATTGAAGCCGTGCTCCGTACTGTAATACTGTTGCATGACGATCGTCCCGCCATTCGTGTAATGCCAATCCATTTCGGGAAGTTCGTAGCTCACAGGATCGACGTAGACGACGGTGTCCTTGATCTGATCGCTGTAAATCTTCTTGGTAAGAACGAGAACGATCATCGGGCGTCCATCGAGCTCGCCCATTCCCTGGAGCTTGATGTTCGAATCTTTCTCCCAGCCGGTCGGGTCTCCAACGTCATCGAACAACTTTTGGAAGCCCCTACCGTAGGACGGCACGCGATCGAAGATGACGGCGAAATTGTCCGGACGTTTGAAGTATGCCGTACCTTCGAGATTCGGGGAGTAAAACGGAATTTCTGTGCGCATGTGCACGTGAACGCGAACTTGGTACGAATTCAGTCCGACGTTGCGCGCGAGCATCCGATCGATGACCTCTTGCGCGGTGGTCGGCGCTGAAAGCGGCGACGCCGAAGCCGTCGGCTGCGCTTGAGCCCCGGCAAGCGACAGCACTGCAAGGAGCGTCGTGGCGCTCGCTGCGCGCAAGATCATGCCGCCAGCGACCCCACCATCGGGAACAGCCGGTCCAGTGCCATCACGTGAAGCGAACGCACGAGCTCGGGCCGAGTGACCTTGAGCGCGATCTCCCCGCCGACTTCGCGCGAACGGCGCAGCAGCGTGATGAGACCCCGCACGCCGTCGGTGTCCAGACGAGGGAGCACGTCCAGATCGAGCACGACGCGCGGAGCGCCCTCGCCAAAAAGGGCCAGGGCTTCCTGCTGAATCCGATCGATCGAATCGGGGCGGTAATCGAGCGTAGGCGTTTGCATGATATCCCGTTCAGAAATTTCTGCAAGTGTGTACTTGCACGCGTAGGATACCACAGCCGGGCGCTGCATGCAAGTACACACATGCACCCCCATCGGGCAATGAAAAGAGCCGGGCGGGCGCCCGGCTCTTCTGCGAAGGTTCCGGCAGGCTACATGCTGCTGCTCGAGTTGGAGCTCGAGCCGCGCATGCTCTTGTGGTTGGGGTATCTGCGGCCCTGCATTCCGGCGGCGCGGAAGCCTTGCTTCGATGCATCCGCAGGACACATGTACTCGCCGTGCCTTGTCTTGCCGTAGAGCGGATCGCCTGGCAGATGATAGACCTTGGTACGCGGATTCGCCCAAACCGGCTGCACCGCTCCGCAATGAAGAGTGGCCGGGATAGCAGCGGCTACTCTCGACATGGCGCCTCCGGCGCCGGCGGCCATGTTCCCCGCCGCGCTAGCCATCGCATTTCCCGCGCCGGCCGCCGCCGTAGCAGCCGCGTTTGCCGCATTGTTCGCGGCGTTCTGAGCATTATTGCCACCGCCGCCGCAAGCGGCCAGCGCACCGATTAGGAGAATCGT
>JASHZC010000158.1 GCA_030042755.1 Vulcanimicrobiota bacterium
AGTCCGAGCTACCTGCAGCGCGCGTTTACTCGGACGATCGGCATTTCGCCGCGTCGCTACGCGGGCTTACGCCGCGACGAGCGTTTGGTGCGACTGCTGCAAGCGGCGCCCTCCGTAACCGCTGCGATCTACGATTCCGGATACGCATCGCCGGCGACCGCGTACGAGGGGGCAACGCAGCGGCTCGGCATGACGCCGTCGTCGGTACGCAAGCGCGGCCACGGTGAAACGATCTATTATGCGATCGTCCCGTCGACGCTCGGGCCCGTTCTGGTTGCCGCGACGTCCCGCGGCATTTGCCGCGTCGACATCGGCAACGACGAAGCCGAGCTGACGAAGAGACTCCGCGACGCGTTCTCTTCCGCGGATTGCATACGTGCCGAAGATCGCTTGGAAAGCGCAACATCGCGCATCGTTGCATACCTTGCACGCGAGGGCCCGTGGCCGCGCTTACCGCTCGACGTTCGCGCTACCGCATTTCAGATGCGCGTTTGGGAAGCCCTACGCACGATCGAGCCGGGCGATACCATGCAGTACGGCGAGCTCGCTCGCGCACTCGGCTGTCCGACGGCGGCGCGCGCCGTCGCTCGAGCGGTCGCAACGAACTACATCGCGTTACTCGTTCCGTGTCATCGCATCGTGCCGGCGCGCGGGGGCGCCGGCGGATATCGCTGGGGTACCCAGCGCAAAGAGCAATTGCTCGAACTGGAACGCCGCAGCGCTTAGTGCACGATGTAGACGTCGGCCGTTAGTGCCGGATTTACCACTGCGGAATGAAGGCGCGGGCCACTGCACAACCGGCTGGGACCGAGACGCAGCGTGAAACGCGTCACGGCGCCGTCGAATACGTCGTCGATCACGCAGCTTGACGATTCCGCGGAAGCCACGCTCGACACGAGATATCGTCCCGGGGGCAGCGTAATGTCCGAGAAGAATCCGTGCCGGTCGGTCTTGACCGTTGCCAACGCCATGTCTGCTTGGCTTATGGGCATCCGAAAGATCGCTACCGATGCCCCTGCCACCGGCCTTCCCGCTTCATCGAGAAGCGTTCCCCTCACGCCGCCATTGGCCGCAAACGCCGGCACCGCTGACATCGCCAACGCTGCGATCCCAACGAGAAAGATTTTCATGCCCGAATTCTACCCGCGAACGGGTAGCGCTAGGCTTTTGTGGCGACCGATTCCAACGCCGCGGTGTCTTCCGGCGCCTGCAAATCGAACGCCGCACGCTTGCTCTTTGCGGCTGCGTCCGCCAACGGCTGTTGCGCCGATGGAGTTGCCGCACGCGGCGCATTCGTAAGCGCTATGCGCCCCTTTTGCACCGAACCGAGCGCAGCAGCGAGACGCGCTTCCATCTCGGCGAGAATCTGCGCAGCGTACTGATCGGCACCCTCGCGTACTTTGCGCGCACGTTCTTCCGCCTCGCGCAGCACGACGTCCGCCGTCGTTCGAGCGCGCTGAACGATCTCGTGCTGATCGACGAGTTCTTCGTGCACGTTCGAGGCCTGCTCGACGATCGCGTTTGCCTTCTCTTGCGCGGCGCGCATGACGCGATCCTGATCCTTGGCAATGATCTGCGCGCGCCCAACCTCGGTGGGTAGCGTGGAGCGGATCTTCTCCACGAATTCCAGGAGGCGTTCTTCTGAGAGAACACGATAGCCGGCGGGAAGCCACGTCCCTTCGTGCACGTAACTCTCGAGTTTGTCTAACACGCGATAGACCGACATTCCAGGAACCTCCGTTACGCTTGTTTGAGTGCTGACCGCTTCGTCGACATCACGTTCAGCACCGGAAGCGGTACGAACGCCGCGACATCGCCGCCCAGAAAGAAGACTTCTTTGACGAGGCTCGAGCTGACGAATGAGTACTTCGCATCCGACATCAGAAAGAGCGTATCGACGTTGGAAAGCGACCGGTTCATGAGCGCGGTCGACATTTCGGTTTCGAAGTCCGAAACGACGCGTAGACCCTTGACGATTACGTCAGCATCCCGCTCTCTGACGAAATCTGCGAGCAACCCGCGGAAGTGATCGACGTGCACGTTTGGCAAATGATCGGTGCACGCGCGAAGCATACGCTTGCGTTCATCCAGCGTGAACATCGGATTGCGTTTTTGCGGATTGACCACGACCGCGACGATGAGTTCGCCGAAGGCGCCGGCGGCGCGTTCGATGACGTCGAGGTGACCGTTCGTCGGTGGGTCGAACGATCCCGGGTAGATAGCCCGCGTGATCCGCGGCTTCAACCTACGCGTTCCCCCGCAAGTTCTTAGGCTTGCCGGGGTGTGAGGAATGCCAGGGCGACATCGCCATACACTTCTTCGCGCGTCGAGCGATACCCCGGTATATCTGGAAGAATTCGTTTCGCCGCGTGCTCGTACACGACGAGCGCATCCGGCGCGAGTAACTCGCGTTCGAGCAGCAAACGGAAAATTTGCAATGGAATCTCGTTCGCGTACGGTGGATCGAGATACACGATATCGAACGGGCCCGCGATCCGATAGAGCGCGCGCTCGGCCGGAGCGGCCACAACCGTCAGGCGATCGGAGATTTCGAGCGACTGTGCGGCTTCTTCGATCGTTTGTGCCGTTTCGCGATGCGCTTCGACGGACACGACGCGCGCGGCTCCGCGCGACGCAGCCTCAAAGCCGATCGCACCAGTTCCCGCAAAAAGATCCAACACGCGCGCGCCTTCGATTCGATTCATAAGAATCGAAAAGAGCGATTCTTTCACCCGGCCGGGTGTCGGCCGCACGCTGGTGCCTTTGGGCGATTTCAGTTTACGGCTTCCAAGCGTGCCGCCGGTGATCTTCGGACTCAAGCCCTTCCTCCGGAGCAACCAATTCCAAAACGCCCTCGAGACTGTGCACGACGTGAGTCGGCGGAGGGACGTCACTGGGGTAGCTTTTCCCCCCGTTATCCAACCAGACCGCTCGGAACCCTGCTCCCAGCGCGCCGGCGACGTCGGTGTGGGGATCGTCACCTACGTATAAGCAACGTTCGGGCGGCAAGCCGAGTTCGTGCGCGAGCGCCTCGAAGGCAAGTGGATTCGGCTTTTGCACGCCGAGATCCGCACTCGCCAATACGCGCCCGTGAAACCCGGCGCGGCGCGCTTTGCTCACCTGAAGCGGGTTCCAACCATTGCTGAGAACGGCAAAGGGGACGTTCCTGCGCTCGAGCTCGGCAAGCGTCGGCCGCGCCTGCGGATCGGGAACGATGAAACTATCGGCCATCGACACCGCCATCCGTTTGAAGCCCTCGACGTACTCCGTGCTCGGCGAGACGCCTCGTTCGCTGACGAAGTACGTCACGGCTTCCTCGATCGTCATTTCGCCGCTACGCGCCTGCACGAGCAGGTGATCGATACGGTCTCCTTCTTCGGTCAGGGACCCGAGCGGACTTCCGCCATCGGCGACGATGCGCTCGAGTAAATGGAGAAAAGCCACATGCTCTAGGCGGTTGTCGATGCAGAGCGTGTGGTCGATGTCGAATCCCACGGCGCTTGCGCGCCGTGGGATATTCGCGGTCACGTTATTTCGTCGGGCCCGGCCCGGTGACGACGCGGACAAAATCGCTTGGGCGCACCCACTTTGCGAAGGCTGCCTGTACTTGCGCCGCGGTTGCATCGAGGAAGTTCTGCGCGTCGGTCTGGTACTGATCGAGCGGCAGATCTTGCCCAGCATACTGCAAGAGCAGAGACGTTACGCCGTCGTAGGACGACTGGTGAATCGGCACATCGCCGAGCAGCAACGCCTTGGCCCGCACGACGTCGTTCTCCGTAAGCGGCGTCGTTTGCACGCGTTGCAGATCGGCGATCACGGCCTGTTCCGCCGGCACGATGTTCTGTGGATCGCACGCGTACTCGACGTTGAAGCTCGAGCGGGTACGGCCAGCGTGGAAACTGCTGCCGATCGAGTAAGCGTATCCGTGCACTTCGCGCAGATCGTGATAGAGGATCGACGAGTAGAATCCGCCGGTAAGCGCCGCATTTGCAAGTTGCAACGGCGCCCAATCCGGGTCGCTGCGACGCAGATCGTTCAGCTGAACCAATTGCACCGAGGACTGAACGCGGCCTTGCGCCGGCACGACGACTTGCGCGGCTGCGTTCAGCGAGACGGCCGGCGGGTGCGTGTCCGGTTTCGGACCGGTTGCAGCCCACGATCCGAAGTACTTCTCGAACGATGCGCGCGCCTGATCGGGCGTTACGTCACCGATTACCACGATTGTGGTGAGATCGGGTCGATATGCCGCCGTATACCAAGCCTTCAGATCGTCGAGCGTTACCGATCCAACGGTCTTGACCGTTGCGAAGTTGCGATACGGATCGCCCGCCGGATAAAGCGCGTTATTCAACGCGACCTGCGCGAGGTAATCCGGTGACGTGACTTGCCCTTGCATCTGACCGACGAGCTGTCCTTGCACGATTGCAAAGCTCTTGGGATCGAATGCCGGGTGAAGCTCCTGGTCGGCGAGCAGCTGCACGCCGCGATCGAAATCCTTCGACAATACTTGCATCCCGAAATCCGTACCCGCATCTACCGAAGCGGAAATCTTGTCGAGCTCAGCTTGATATTGTAGGCGATCGTACGTGGTCGTTCCGAACGGAAAGAGCGCCGTCATCAGATCGTTCACGCCGCGCTGCGAGGCCGGCTCCTGAACGAACGGATCGTTCTCGATATTTCCCGAGACGACGACCGTTTTCGTGATCGATTCGGGCTGGACGATCAGTCGGATTCCATTGGATAACGTCATCGACGTCGGATCGAGCGTCTTGGCCGGCACCTTGAGATTGCTCAAGATTTCTTGCGCCCATGACGGAAGCGGTTCGTGCGTCTTGGGCGGTACCATGTTGTCTTCTTTGCCGGGTCCGCCGCCACTGCTGCTGCTCGCCTGGCCGTTGTTCTTGGGAACCGCGTAGGCAGCGACGACGTTGTCGTTCTTGAGGTACGTGCGCAGCACGCGGTTGACGTCGGCAGTCGTTACCTTCTCGAAGGCGCTTTCCATGTCGTCGGGCGATGAGAGGCCCTGCACGGCGACGGCTTGGCTCCATTCGAACGCGAGACCCTCGATGGAGTTGCCATTGAATTCCAGCTGCGCGATTTCGCGACGCTTCGCGGCGTCGACCAAATCGTCCGGAACGCCGTTCTTGCGATAGGCGTCGATCACGTCGCGCATCTCTTTGTCGATCGTCTCGGGCGTAACCATCACCGGCACGACACCGATTGCCAAACCGACGCCGGTCTTACGAAACGTCTGCGCTTGGAATCCCGTGTAGAGGGCTTTGCCCTGCGCCGTGAGGGCGAAAAGATCGCCGCGCTGGCTGCTGAGCACATCCTCCAGGATTTGCGATGCAGCGTAGTCGGGGCTGTCGAACCCCGGCATACGGTATCCGAGCAGCACGATCGTGAACGGTTGGTCGGAAAAATCGCGGTAAACTTGCGCCGTTACCGGGCGAAGATTCACGCTCGGTTTGAACGGAAGTCTTGCCTCCGGCAAATTCCCGAAGAGCGCCTTCACCTTAGCGATCGTCGACGGTCCGTCGACGTCACCGACGATGATGTACACTGCGTTGTTCGGATGATACCAGGTGTCGTAAAACTGTCGCAGCACCGGTGTCGTCACCTGATGCGCAAATCCATAGACCGTTCCGAGCGTCGTCTTGGCGTACGGAGTGCCGGCCAAGATCCGCGTCGTCATCTTCTCGAAGAGACGATAGATTGCGTTGCTGTTGTCTTGCGTGACCTCTTGCGTGATCGCTCCACGCTCCTCCGCCCATTGATCGGCTGCGAGCGAAAGTCCCGAGGCGCGGGAGCGCTCCAAGTGCATCGCGATCTCGAGATACTGCGACGGGACCGTGAAGAAAAATTGTGTCACCGAGTCGGTCGTGTCGGCGTCAAAGTCGCCACCCGTAAGGCTGACCGTGTCCATCAGCTGCGACGACGAGAGCGTCTGACTGCCGCGAAACATCATGTGTTCGAGCGCATGCGCTTCGCCGTCGACGGTCTGCTCGTTCGAGCCGACTTCATAATTCATCATCGTCGTGACGACGGGAGCGAGCGGATTGCGAACCACAATCACGCGCATCCCGTTGTCGAGCGTAGCGCGCGTTACCTGAAGCGAAGACGCGTTCGCGGGAGTGGCGAACGTAACGGCCGCGGCCACGATTGCGGCAGCCGGCAAAAGACGAAGAAATCGCATGCCGCCGGGTTTGGCCGCTGCGGTGACGAGCCCTCTTGAAGTCGCTCGCTACGAGGAGAGCACCAGCCCGTGCGTTGACGGCCCGCGTTCGAGCGCTGCGCGCAGACCGGCGTGCTCGGGCAGCGTCAGTGACGGGTCCGCGGCAATGATGCGCTCTGCCTGCGACTTGGCCGCGCGGTAAACGTCGACGTCGCGCACCAAATCGGCGATCCAGAGGTCGGCCGCCCCCGATTGTGCGGTTCCCGCGAACTCGCCGGCGCCGCGAATCTCGAGATCGGCTTGCGCGATCCGGAAGCCGTCCGTCGATTCGGTGAGGATCGAAAGCCTCTCCGTTTCCGCCGCCTCGTCGGGATAGACCAGCAGGCAGTACGATTTTGCGGCACCGCGCCCAACTCGTCCGCGTAGCTGGTGAAGTTGCGCGAGACCGTAGCGGTGCGCGTCGAGGACCACCATCACGCTGGCGTTTGGGACGTCCACGCCCACTTCGACGACCGTCGTGGCGAGTAGAATGTCGATTTCGCCGCGCGAGAAGCGCCCCATGACCTCGTCCTTCTCGCGTGTGGAGAGGCGTCCGTGCAACAGCCCGATGCGGCGTCGCGGAAAGACGTCCTTCTTCAGCCGTTCTTCTTCGGCGACAACGCTGGTGAGTTCGCTTTCCTCGTCGATTGCGGGTGCCACGATGTAGGCCTGATGCCCGCGAGCGACATTGGCTTCGACGAACTCGTACGCGCGCTCCAGACGGCTGGCTCGCAGCGCGTACGTTTCGATCGGCGTGCGCCCGGGCGGGAGTTCGTCGATCGTAGAGATGTCGAGGTCCGCGTAGACCGATTGCGCCAGCGTGCGTGGGATCGGCGTGGCCGTCATGTGCAACGTGTGTGGCGCCGTACCTTTAGCACGTAGCCGCGCTCGCTGCTCTACGCCGAAGCGGTGCTGCTCGTCGATCACGACGAGTCCGAGCCGCGCAAAGTCCACCGTCTCGGTGAGCAGCGCGTGCGTTCCGACCGCGAGCGACGCTTCCCCGCTTGCAAGGCGACCCAGCGCGGCGTTTCGCGCGCGAGTCCCTTGACTACCGAAGATCGCCTCGACCGTAATGCCGAACGGTAGCAGCAACGGAGCGAGTTTGCTTGCGTGCTGTGCGGCGAGAATTTCCGTCGGTGCCATGATTGCCGATTGCACGCCGTTGCGAGCGGCGAGCAGGACGGCAGCCGCAGCAACCAGCGTTTTTCCGCTGCCGACGTCGCCCTGCAGCAACCGGTTCATCGGGATATCGCGCGACATGTCGCTCCAGATCTCGCCGATCGTTCGGCGCTGCGCGCCGGTGAGTGGAAAGTCTAGCGACGCTTCGAATTGCTCGATGAGATCCGGCGGAACGTTCAACGCCCCGGCGTCGTGCGAGCCTTCGCGTTCGGCACGGCGCAATTGCGCTGCCGTAGCCATGACGAGGAACTCGGTAAAGATGAAGCGTTCGCGCGCGCGTTGCGCCTCCTCGGGTGCCTGCGGCGCATGGATCGCGCGGTATGCGTCGCGCACGTTTGGATACGACGAGGCGGCGCGGACGCTCTCCGGCAACGGGTCGTCGCCGGCTTCTTCCAACAGCTTAGGGAGATTCTTGCGAACGACCGCAGCGATCTTGCGCGTCGTCAAGTCCTTGCTCGCGCGGTAAACAGGAACCATCTCGCCGCGATACGTTTCGCCATCGCGCAGCTGCGCGTAGTGCGTAACGTTCACGATCGCTCCCGCCAAGGTGCGCTCGATGCGCCCACGGACGAAGAGCCGTACGCCCTGTTTGAAACGGCCGTAGACGTAGCGATTGCGACCGATCCATTTTGCGGTAAATTCGCCGTCCTCATCGCGCAGAAGCACTTCAACGATCTCCAAGCCGCGCACGCGCCGCTCTTTGACGTGCGTCACGACGCCGACCGCGTTTTCCTCTCCGCCGCTAGATCCAAGCGCGCTCGACGGAGTTGGATAGCGCAAATCCTCGTAGCGAAACGGGAGATAGTCGAGAAGGTCGTGCGAAGTTCCGATGCCGATTTCGCGGAACAACGCGGCGCTTTTCGGCCCGACGCCGGCGAGCTCGTCGATCTTCACGAGAACGCGTGGGTACTCAGCTGCTCGTACACCCCGCGCAGCTGCGGAACCGGAACGCCGAGCCGATCGGCTAATTCGATGATCGCGCCGACGATTGGATCGAGCTCGAGCGGACGATGCGCGAGCGCGTCTTGGAGCATCGAGGTCTTCACGTCGGTTAAGCGTTGCGCGTATGCGAGTCGTGCGTCGACGTCGACGTCGCTCACGACCTTGAGCGCGCGTCCGACTTCGAGGGCCTCGTACATCAAGGAGCGGACTTGCTCGCGCGCCGCCGGATCGGTCAGCATCTCGTGAATCGTCATGTTGCGCAGCACGCTCACGGGGTTCAAACCGACGTTATTGACTAGCTTGAGCCAAACGAAATGCCGGATGTCCGATGTAACCTCGGGCTCTAGCCCGGCGACGCGCATACGTTGAACGAGGCGATCGAGCAGCGCATCGGACGCCGGATGCAAGGTGCCGAGAATGTAGCGCGTGCCTCCGCTTTGGTGGATGCGCCCCGGCCCGACGATGTGACCCGAGACGTGCACGACGCCCCCAAGCACGCGCTCGTCCGGAAACATCGCGCCGATACGTCCGCGCGGATCGATCGACCGTAGGGGTGGCGTGCGCGCAAACCAGAACGGAACGCCGTTCTGCAATGTGACCAGTGTCGTTCCGGAACTCGCGGCTTCTTGGAGTTGCGGCAGCAACTCGGGCCACTGATGAGATTTGAATGCCACGATCGTCAGATCGAATGCACCGAGCCCGCGAAGATCTGCGGCCGCCTCAAGCGGCACCGTGAATCTTCCGAAGTCGCTAACCTGCACGGTGAGCCCATCGCGGCGGATGGCTTCGAGATGCGCGCCACGCGCAACGACGGCTACTTCGGTACCGCTACGCGCCAGCGCCGCGGCGAGAAATCCGCCGATCGCGCCCGCGCCGACGATTGCTATTCTCATCGCGCAAACGTTGAGGCGACGGGCAGATTCGAACTGCCGAATGGGGCTTTTGCAGAGCCCTGCCTTACCACTTGGCTACGTCGCCGCATCAGGCTTACAAGACCAACGTTCTGGTTCCGCGGTTGCTGGAGCGGGTAGTGGGAATCGAACCCACGCATCAACCTTGGGAAGGTCGCAGGCTACCATTACATCATACCCGCGAACCACGGCAGCCCGCCGATTCGGTGCAGGCAGCAAGGCGTCCTGGCGGAAGTGCCGTGCCTGCTGTTTATCGTCGGTTCCAGCGCCTTTGCGGCCATCGGCCTGCTCTTCGGTCCGGTCTTGGCCACACTCGGTACGATCCTGGCCTTGATGCTGCGGGCCGCGATTCAACACTATGTCGACGTCGTGGTTCATCAGGAGTGGCCGCTGATGCGTGTCGGCTCGATCGACGGCGTTCGCGCACGATTACACGACGTTCGCAGACGATCCGGTTCCGTAGCAATGGCGGCTAGGTTAAGATGTTCACCGAACGCGCCAAGATCAGTGCGACGGTGATGAATGAGATCAAGGACTGCGAGAGCATCAGCATCTTTGCGACGCGCGTGAGCGGCATCGTGTCCGTCGGGCTGACGGCCAACGCGTTCGTGAACGAGACGTAGAGATAATCCAAAAACATCGGCTTCCAGTTCGCAGGCACGTTCTTCACTCGCTCGCGGTCGATCGACATCTGCGGAAAAAGGAAATCGGGCGATGGATAATCGCATGCGGACGCGTAACGTTCGCGGTCGTAGGGTCCCTCGCCGTCGAGCTGCCAAAACCAAAGCGCGTAAATAATGACGTTCGTAGCCCAGATCAAAAAACCCGATTGGAGCAGTTCCGTCGCAGTCAAAGGGACGTGCCCTTTGTTCGTGTCGAGCAGACTAGCGATCAGCAGCACGACCGACGCGACGTTGAAGAAATTGAGGGTCGCGGCCAGCGCAATCGTAAGGACGCGCATGACGTGCCCGGTTCTCTTCGTCGGTGACATCGCTACGAGTGGAATCATCAGCAGGCACACGATAAGCGGTGCCACCCATACCGGGCCGAAGGTTAGCCGAGGCGGAAGCCCCAGAAATAATCCCACTGCGGCGAGCACCGCAAGCCGAGCTTGGTGCCGGTCTTTCACGCGAACCTACGCTTCGTGCGGCTTCGGCAACCGCCCTCGCCTACAGTGGAGTTTTGGATGGCATGGCTACTGATTTTCGAGACGGCAAGACCTTCCCACGGCGCGGGCGCCAATCGATTGATGGCGTGCTGTGGCTCGCTCGGGTGTCTGATAAAGCACGTGCCGCCGCCGCCGGCACGATTCACGATTATATCTACCCCTGCCCTATGGACAAAGGCGTGTTGGAACGGTGGGGCATCGCAACGGCCGATTTCGAACAGGCCCTTGCGAAATATCCGACCGATGAAGCACTCGTCGCTTGGCTCAAAGGTCGTGTCCCCGGCGAAAAAATCACCGCCGCAAACGATTGGCTCATACACGAGAAGTCCGAAAATCTTGACCGGCAAGACGCCGAGGAGGGGGTCGCAGTTGGGTGAGATGATCGAGTTCGCGCGGCCGGATGGACAGCGCGCGCCGGGATACTACTCCGCTCCGGCGGGCGCTTCGAACGCGCCGGGTGTAGTTATGCTGGAAGAGTGGTGGGGCGTTACCGACCACATCAAGCGCACCGCGGACGAGCTTGCCGCGGCGGGCTTTCGCGTCTTGATTCCCGATCTGTATCGCGGCCGAACCGCCGCGGTAGGCGATGAAGCCAACCACCTCATGCAAGGACTCGATTTCGGCGACGCTGCGACGCAAGATGCGCGAGGCGCCGCCCAATACCTCAAATCTACCGGATCGAAGAAGGTCGGCGTCATCGGTTTCTGCATGGGCGGCGCGCTGACGGTGCTCGCATCGATGTACGTGCCCGAATTCGACGCTGCAGTATCGTTTTACGGCTTTCCGCCGCCCGAAGCCGGCGACGTCGGTTCGATAAAGATTCCGTTCCAAGGGCACTGGGCAACGAAGGATGCCTTTTTCCCAATCGATCGTGTCGATCAAATCGAGGCCAGGCTCAAGGAGGCGGGGCGGACGCACGAATTTCACCGCTACGATGCGGAGCATGCGTTCCATAACCCGAACCAACCGGGGCACTCGGGCCTAGGTCACTACAACAAAGAGCTCGCAACGTTGGCCTGGCGCCGCGCGATCGAATTCCTTACCAAGAATCTTTCGTGACTACTTACTGAACAAGGTTCCGGCGTTAACGGGCGCGCTGCGAAGCGCGCCCTGTTCTAATCCCCACTTCTTCAACAGCGCGTCGTACGTTCCATCGGCAATCACGTTCCGGAGAGCGGCAACCACGCGTGCGCGCAGCACGGGATCGTTCTTCTGAATCGCAATCCCGTACGGAACCAAATCGAATTGGCGTCCTGCTACTTCGTATTTGTGGTCGTTGATGCGTGCTAAATATGCGACGACGGGAAAATCCGTCACGTGCGCGTCGGATTTTCCTTGGGCGAAAGCTGCAAAGCCTTGCTGATCGGTGCCGAACTCCATCAACTTCAGCGGAGCAAGACCGAGCTGCGTGCATCG
>JASHZC010000159.1 GCA_030042755.1 Vulcanimicrobiota bacterium
CGCTCGACCTCGATCTCGAACGGGACGATCGGGTCGATCACATCATCCTCACTCAACAAACCTCAGGGTAAAACCGTCTGCGCGATGGGATCGTCGCTTGGCGTCACGACTTCGACGCGGACGCCGGAGCGGTACACCGAGTTCGGAATGATCCACAGTGTGAAGGTGCGATAATCGGATGAGGGCTCGCCCCCGTCGGCGGGCGACTGTTCGAAGGCGACCACTCGCACGCTTTGGTCGCTCGCTCGAATGGATTCGATCACTTGTCTATACCCACTGCGCGAATGGGGTCCCATCAAAAGCACAACGCCAAACTCACCCTTGAATCGCACGGGCGCCTTGATTCCAAGGCGTGCGAGCGATCCGGTGTCTCGAACGACGACGATTTGATTGCCGCCCGGTACCGCGGTTGTCCCGACCGCAAGCGTTTGCACGCGTACTTCGCGACAACCGGCCAAGAGCAGGAGCGCCACCAGGGCCAAGCACCGCTTCACTGTTCTCTCGCTTTCGCACGGGGCACCGGCTCCCATTCCTTCTGTCACCACCTTTCGACCGCGGGCGTTGTAGAATAAGTCATGCTAGCCGTCGTGCTGGCGGCGCTGACGGCCTCAACCTCACCGAGCCCGTCGCCCGCGCCGTTGCTCAAAACGATCGTGACCGTGAAGTCTTCGCCATTCTGCGGGGCGCTCGCCGCGCATTTGAATGCAGCGATCGGATCGACGATTACCAACGACGAGACCTTAGCAACGGCGATCGTCGGACTTCGTTCTCGCGATCTCGCAGGCAGCGATATCCAGCGCAACAACGAGATTATGCGGCTAGAAAATCTCGCCGACGCCATCTATAAGCAGTATCGGCTCGGAGAGAACGAAGTCAAATTACTGCGCGCGCTAGCCGGAACCACGCCGGACAAGGCCGAGAAAGGTGAGGTCAAGGATGCGGCTGACGCGCTAGGAGGAGCCCTCTATCGCCAGCACCTGATCCAGCGCGACCTCGATGGTTTCTTGGCATTTTTGAACACCGCCGATATGCGGTCCGACTGGGACGAGACCAGTTCAAATGCCGCGCGCAGCCTCGAGGCGACCGACGTACAGAATTCGGTCGTCGAAAACGACGGCCCGGCCGCCTACTGGCTCCCCCCGGGGTACGACCGCTTCATGCCGCCGGCTCCGCTCCAAGTCGGGCACGAAACGCACGTCGAGGACGTCGAGATGGCCGGGGAAGCCTCGTCCGACTTCCTGAACCGGCTCCCGGCGATCATGCAGGACGAGGTCAACGCCGGCAATCATATTGAGGCCGCCAGCGAGAACTGCTAGGCTTCCAGACTAGACGATTCTCGTTGCCCCGCAGCGGGCGGCCCGTGTACGCTTGAGGTCCCGATGAAACTCCTGCGACGTCTATCGTTCGCGTCGGTGCTCGTTGCGCTGGGCACCGTGCTCCTAGGCAGCTGGACCCGCATAAACGGCGCCGGTATGACCTGCCCCGACTGGCCCCTCTGCCACGGCATGCTGATTCCGTCGATGGCCGACGGCACGGTTTGGGAATGGAGCCACCGGCTGCTGGCGTTTTGCGTCGCGCCCTTGGTCATAGCCGTCATGATCGCCGCCTGGCGCGTTCGAGACCGCTCGCCGTTCGTCACACCGACGCTCGGCGTCGTCGGCGCGCTTTTCGTCACGCAGTGCTTTCTCGGAGCGGCAACCGTGCATCTCTCGAACAGCCCGGCTTCTGTCGTGCTGCATTGGGGCACGGCGATGGCATTCGTCGCGTCGCTGTGCGCGATGGCACTCTTTGCCGGCGATCGGAGCGAACCGCCAACCGCGTCGAGCGCATCGCGCAGCGAGTTGGTTTCGATCGGCATGCTCGCTGGAACCGCATTGGTGACCTTCGTCACCATGTGCATCGGCGCGTACGTAAGTTCGAGCGGTGACGGACTCGCATGCTTGTCGGTTCCGGGATGCGCGGGCCACGTCGTCGTATACACGCAAGGCCAATACGTTCAGATGTTGCACCGCTCGATTGCCGCCGCTACGTTCCTCTGCGCCGTTGCATCGTTCGCTTTCACGTGGATGCGACCGGCTTCGCAGCGCGTTCGCATTGCGACCGGGATCGGGCTCGGATTGATTTTCGTTCAAGTCATCTTGGGATTGCTCAATGTCGCGCTCCGTCTTCCGATGGATCTGCGCGAAGCACACGCGTTTAACGCGGCACTGGTGTTTCTTGCGTTCGTGACCGCGACGTTGTTTGCGACGCTCGACATTCGCACGGCCCTCACGTCCGAACGGGTGGCGTAGCCGAGCGTGCGCGTCATCGCTGATTATTTCGAGCTAGCCAAGCCACGCATCATCGTCCTCCTTCTCATCACGACCGCTGCGGCGATGGTGATGGCCGCGCGTGGCTTTCCACCGCTGGGCATCGTGTTTTGGACGCTCCTCGGCGGGGCGTTCTCCGCCGGTTCTGCCGGTGCGCTGAACTGCGTGTACGACTCGGATATCGACGCGGTCATGCGCCGCACGATGGATCGTCCGATTCCGCGCGGGAATATCTCGATTCCGAACGCGACGATCTACGCGGTAATTTTGGGCGTCGCGGGGTTTTCGATTCTGTACCTTCTCGTGAATCCGCTGGCCGCGTGGCTTTCGCTTGCCGGCAACGCGTTCTACGTCGCGATCTATACGATGTGGCTCAAGCGCACGACCCCGCTGAACATCGTGATCGGCGGCGCCGCGGGTGCGGTCCCACCGCTCGTAGGCTGGGCCGCGGTAACCAATCAGATCGGCGGGCCCGCGCTCGGTCTCTTCGCATTGATCTTTCTGTGGACGCCGCCGCATTTTTGGTCGCTTGCGCTGATGACCGAGACCGATTACGACAAAGCGAACGTTCCGATGATGCCCAACGTCGCGGGCGAAGAACGCACCAAGCGTGAGATTATTTACTACACGATTTTGCTGGTGATCGCATCGCTCGTGCTCTATCCGTTGCACGTGATGGGTGCCGTCTACACGGCAGCTGCCGCAGTGCTCGGCGGAATTTTTCTGTACGA
>JASHZC010000160.1 GCA_030042755.1 Vulcanimicrobiota bacterium
GAGAAGACGAGCAGCAGGCCGAGCCCATTGATGATCAGGTTGCCGACCCCGAGGCCCGGATCGAATCTACCGTGGCTCATGAAATATTCGCACAGCCAACCAGCCAAAAACGCGCTTGTGCCGACAAACGTCAGCGGGTGAGCCGAGACACGGTTCATTCCATCTTGAATCGCATAGAGCACGTTGATACGCCGTCCGCCGGGCTTCATGGGGACATCCCCGGCTCTATCGGTCATCACGCTCACTTCAGCTGACGATTAAGCGTGGCGTAGTCCTCGAGATGCCAGTCCGCAATGATGACACCGTTTCGCATTCTTAGGATGTCGATCGCGGCAAAGTCGATCGGCTTTCCTCTGGTCGACGTGCCGGTATACCGCTGCCGAACCGTAACCTCGTCGCCGGCAATCAAGACGTCTTCCACCGCGCATCGCAGATTTGGTACCACCTTGCGGAATTGAGCGGAGGCGAAGATTGGGCCGGCCGGGCCTTGCGGCCGGCCAAGGGGCAGCGTGTGATCGATGAAGCCGGGCGCGAGCGCGCGGCGGAAATAGATTGCCTTACCCGTATTCCAACCGGCGTAGAACAGCAACGCTCCGTGGAGTTCGGCTTGCTGCGCGGCGCCGGGCTGAGCGTTCACGGTGGTGAATACCACGCGCGCCGGCACGGGAATGTCTTGGGCGTTTGCGCGCGTCCCCATAAGCGCGCCGATCGCAACCGTCCCCAAAATCACTGCCGAAGCACGCGCGACTTGGGCGACGTCGGCCCCTCGAAGATAGCGAATCGCCAGCAAACCGCTAAGCACGCCCAGCACGGTGACGATCGCGGCCGCAACTCCCAGTGAGGGGATTGCGAAGCCGGCGGCGATCACGAACCCGCCAAGCGCCGCGCCGAGAGCGTTCCCAATATTGAAGGCGCTGATGTTCGCTGACGAGGCGAGGCTCGGGGCGCTACGCGCGGCACGTATCACCAGCAGTTGCAGAGGCGTAACCGTAGCGAAGCCAAAAAAGCCGATCGCCGCCGTTGCCACAACGGCCAACATCGGAACGCTCCACATCAACGTCGACGCGGCCAGTACAACCGCAAGAGCCGCGAGCGTCACGACTAAGGTGGCGGGCAGCGAACGATCGGCATACCGGCCGGCCACGATGTTTCCGGCAGTCGTTCCCAGGCCAAACAAAACGAGTAATGCCGAAACGGCGTTGGCCGAGAATCCCGATACGCGTTCGAGCAGGGGCGCGATATAGGTAAACACGGTGAATACGCCTCCGAAGCCGAGGGTCGTGGTCGTCAGCGCGAGCAGAACGGGGCGGCTAACAATCGATCTGAGCTGGCTGGCCGAATCCGAGCCCAGCGCGGTCACCTGCGGCACGAGCAGCGCGACGCCGGCGAGCGCGAGGATGCCTACCAGTGAGATGAGCAAGAACGGAACGTGCCAGCCGAGGTTCGAGCCGACAAAAGCACCGAACGGCACCCCGAGCACGGTCGCAAGCGTTAGGCCAACGAACATCGTTGCAATCGCCGAAGCGCTCCGACTCGGCGGAACGAGCGCCTCGGCGGTGAGGGCACCGATTCCGAAAAACGTGCCGTGGCAAAGGGCAGCCAGGATGCGGGCGACGAGCAAGACGTTATAGGTCCCGGCGATTCCGGCCAGCAGGTTACCGGCGATGAAAAACGCGAGCAGAATCATAAGCGCCGCTTTTCGCTTGAGACGACCTAATGCAACGGTCAAGAGCGGCGCACCGATCGCTACCCCAAGCGCGTAACCAGTCACGAGAAATCCAGTCTTCGGGATGCTGACGTGCAGATCCGAGGCGATTTGAGGCAAAAGCCCCATCGGGACGAACTCGGTCGTACCGATCGCAAACGCGCCGAGCGTGAGCGCGTAGAGGCCGAAGGGTTTCGA
The DNA here is from genome assembly GCA_030042755.1 of Vulcanimicrobiota bacterium. The sequence continues at coordinate 1,904 of JASHZC010000160.1, forward strand.
CGTTGAGGTCATAGCGTCAATCGCCAGAGATCGTAACGCTCTTGACCCGGCTTGACTGCGCCGGCGAAGTGCTGATTGAGGCCGCTCGACGTAAAGACGAGATTTCCCTCGGGGTCGATGGTCGGCGTGTCCGGCCAGCGGACCCCCGAATCGGATGCCATCAAGTCCATCGAGCCCGCGCGGGGGTCGAACTTTACGATGCCCCCGTGCGTGACGTCCGTTATGTAGAGGTTCCCTCTGCCGTCCGTCACGATCCCGTCGCTATTTCCGCCGACGTCACCGATATCGCGGATCGCGCTCGCAATCTCTGCCTCCGTCGATGAGGCATCACGCAAGACGTCCGTCGAGATGGCGTGACCGCGCACGCCGGTGGTCACGGTCCAGTAGAGTGTGCTCGCGTCCGGCGAGAGTGCAATGCCGTTGATGCCGAGTTTCATTGGGTTGCCGGGCCAGACCTCGGCACCTTGAGAGAACACGCGGACGCCGGGAGCAATCTGAAGACGCGGGTCTTTATGCAGCATCCGTCGGGCAGTTCTCGATTGGAAATCTACGATGATGATGCCCACCATGTTGTCCGGAGCGCTCCGCAGGCCGCTGTCGGATATGTATCCGAGCCTCCGCTTCTCATCGACGGCAATATCGTTCAAAAAACTGCCTCTGCGATCCGCAACGCCGTCAAGAGCGATGCGCTTGACGATGTCGCCGGTTTTGAGGTCGAGTATAAGGACCTTCTGAGCGCCTCGAGGCGCCTCGGTTTCGCCCGCCACGTATCCCATGTCGAGGGCCCACAGCCAATCATTGGTATGGTCGACGTAGAAGCCGAGAACGCTTCGCAGGCATTCGTCGGGCCTTGCGCACACGGAATTGTCCGCCGCGGAAGGATAAGCTGTCAGGGCTGCCGGGCCATTTTGTGCACCGACGTCTAAAATGCTCAGGGTAGCCGGTGACTCACTCGATATCAAGCGTGGAGTGCTAACGAATGCGCGTCCCCTCTTATCGAAGTGAATACCGCAAATCGGCGAAGAAGTCGAGCCGGAATACGGCTTAGGCACATCTCCGTTAGCTGAGGGCTCCCAGCTCACGCCCGAATAGCTGCGCCACCGTACGAGCGAATGATTTGCGCTCATGTGTCTAGTTGCAGGTGGTACAGCCGGATGGGCCACTGCACCTCGGATATGCCCTTGTGGAAGAGGGCGACGCGATCCAACTGCGGGACCGGCAGCCAAATAGCGTTGTGCTCGTCGATAAAAGGCGCATCGACCCAGTGAAGATCGGGATCCTTGACCACCGTCGTGATGCTCCCGTCCGTCGCTCGCTTCTTCAGCGCCGTATCCGCGAGGTCGGTGAAGTAGAGGTTGCCGGCGCGGTCCATAGCGGCTCCCCCGATGGGCGGAAGGTCGGTCCATGGTTCCACCTTGTTCGCGATATCTTCGGATGACAGGCTGTCGTCGTCGAGATAC
>JASHZC010000017.1 GCA_030042755.1 Vulcanimicrobiota bacterium
TACTGCTGGTAGTGTTCGACCATGTCGGCTGAGCGCATGTTCGCAATGTCGGGATCCTGTCCGGCATCGCGACGCGCACGCCGTTGACGTAAGAGATCGTAGTAGCGGTCGAGTTGGACTTGAACCTCTTCGAGACGCAACCGATCTTGCGGGGTCAATTTACCGATGTCGCCGCGTTCCAGCAGACGGTGTTCCTCGGCGACCAGGTCCTCGATGGTCTGTTGTATCGCCTTGTCGTTCATGCGGGAGACCATCCTGGGCGGGGGCCGTCGCGTCCTGCACGATCCTGCTGCTGCAGCACGTAGCCTAGGAGGAGGTCCGAGACCGTCGCCGTGGCGCGATCGTGGCCCGAAAGATCGAGGACCGTTTCGAGCACGACGATCCCGGCGGGAAGAATATCGGCGCGCTGGGGCTTGATGCCCACGAGTTTCTTCCGCTCGTCCAAGGGAATACCGCACAGGCGCTCGAGGGCGCGCTGCAGGTCGTCGCGCGAAATTTCGTACGCGTCGACGAGCGTTCGTTTTCCGCGTATCAGCGACGCGGCGGTGGTCGCGGAGCCACCGACGAACGCAAGGTGCGCGACACGCGAAAATTCGGAGATCGGGGACAAGGTCTCACGAGCAATCGCGCGAGCGCGTTCGATTGTGTCGACGTCGACCACGCCGGCGCGTCCCGCAAGCAGCGGCAAATTTTCCGTAAGTCGCACCGCGCCGATTTCACAGGAGATGGTTTTATCCGGAGCTGTGCCCGAACCCACAGCGTACTCGCTGCTGCCCCCGCCGACGTCCACGACGCCCAGCTCCTCTCCATGCAACGGTCCGAACACCGTAATCGCTCCGCGATATGATGCCGACGCTTCTTCATCCCCGCTGAGCACGTCTACGGGCACGCCCGTTATCGCCTGCATGCGCTGTATGAACGCATCGCCGTTTTCCGCGCGGCGAAGCGCGCTCGTAGCGATGGTGAAGAGCTTGACGTAATGTCCGCGCACGGCTCGCAGATGGGAGCGAACTGCGTCGAGCGTGCGCCGCATCGGCTCCTCACCGAGCACTCCACGTTCCTTGAGTCCTTCGCCAATGCGCGTGCCGATCGAGCGCGAAAGCGCCATGTGCGGCACGGCGGACGTAACGTCGACGAGCAAGACGCGCGTCGAGTTCGTACCGACGGAGATGACGGCATGATGTCTGCTCATCGTGCGCTGCCCTTATCGAGCGTCGCTATGCTTGGATTCGAAAAGTGCGGCGCGCTTCTTCTTGCGCAAAAAATGCCGCTCGTGCGCGGGAATGCCGTCCGCGTCGTTTTCCCACTCCGCCGTACTTTCCAGGTAGCGCGCGATCTGCTCGTCGAGCTCGGGTTCGTCGATGCGCGGCGCAATCGTGACCATACGGCGCCGTCCGCCGGGATGCATGACAAACGCTATCGACGTATGCATCGACATTCCGCGCTCGTACTCGACACGATGCGTCTCGACATCTCCGGCAGGCGCGCTCGCCAGCTCGCCACTCTCGAGGCGCACCGTTGCACCATACGCATTGAGATTGATGACGCAGCCGAAGACGCGTTCGTTCACGGATTGTTAGAAGGTAATGGTGAGGGCACCGGTTTTATAAACACGATCGCTTCGTTGGGGCGCACGAGATGCAGTCGATCGTGAATCTCGGGAACCGCGCCCTCCGGATCTTGCAAGCGGCGTAGTTGTTCGACTTGCCAGGCCCGGCGTGCCTGAAGGCGAGCGATCTCATCCTGCGTTTGCGTAAGCTCCGTCTTGAGCGCGAGGTTCTCCTCGATTACGCGACCCATCTGGACGGCGATCACGGCAAAGAGTAAAAGCGCAACACCGGTCGCTGCAACGCGCCCGAGAAAACGCCAAACGTGCAAAGGCCGCTTGCGGCGCTTCGCCGTCGTTACTTTCCGATCTCTCCCTGGCGCTCCGTTTCCCATGCGCCTATCCGACGATACTTCCGATAACGAGCCTCTCGTAGCTCGTGCGGCGTCTCCCGCGCGAGCCGTTCCACAGCCGCCGACGTCGCACCAAGCACGTTCGCGATGACCGTCGCGGAATCGCGGTGTGCGCCGCCGAGCGGTTCGGCAACGATTTCATCGATAATACCAAATCGCTGCAAATCTGCCGAGGTCAGCTTCAACCGCGCAGCAGCTTCCTCCGCCTTACTGGCATCGCCCCAAAGGATAGCCGCGCAGCCCTCCGGTGAAGCGACCGAGTACACGGAGTGCTCGAGCATGATCACGTGATCGGCAATTCCGAGCGCAAGCGCTCCGCCCGATCCGCCTTCGCCGATGATGGACGCGACGATCGGCACGCGTGCCTCGGTAAACTCGTACAGGCACATCGCAATCGCTTCGGCCTGCGCGTGCTCTTCCGATGAGATGCCCGGATCGGCCCCTTTGGTATCGATGAACGTGACAATCGGCAGGCCCAAACGCGAGGCTGTGTGTGCTAGGCGCTGCACCTTACGGTAGCCCTCGGGCATGACCATTCCAAAATTTCGGCGCAGGTTTTCCTTTGTATCTCGTCCGCGTTGCTGGCCCATCACCATCACGGCGCGACCGTCGAGCATCGAAAAACCCGCGACGACCGCCGGGTCGTCGCGAAATTCGCGGTCGCCGTGAAGCTCGTCGAATCGGTCGAACTTCGCGATGTAGTCGAGGGAGGTCGGGCGGCTTGGGTGCCGCGCCATGTTGACCTTCTCCCAAGGCGTGAGCGAACCAAAGAGCTCGCGTTGGAGCGTTTCGTATTTTTGCTCGAGCGCCGCAATCTCGGCCGAGAAGTCGACGGGCTGGTTGACGTTGGCGGTGCGCAAATCGGCAATCCGGCGTTCGACTTCCAGCAATCCGCGCTCGCGCTCAACGATCGCGTTTCCGTTCATACCAGCTGTTCCGCCTTGATCCCGCCCGCCGCATATTGGAGAAGCCGCCCCAGCGTAGCTTTGAGCTCGTGTCGCTCGACCACCATATCGATGTGGCCTTTTTCCAGCAAGAACTCCGCGGTCTGGAATTGGTCGGGGAGCTTTTGACGGATCGTCTGCTCGATCACGCGCCTGCCGGCAAACCCGATCATCGCGTGCGGCTCGGCCACGATCACATCTGACTCGAATGCAAACGATGCGGA
>JASHZC010000161.1 GCA_030042755.1 Vulcanimicrobiota bacterium
TCGCTCGCGTTCCAGCACGTGCCCCTTCCGGCGACGGCCCAGGTCGCGATCTGTAACACGATGGTCAAGCATCACATCGCCCAGAGCGATGGTGGATACAACCAGCGGCGCGCGCAGTGCGAAGAAGGTGTTGCGATCCTAGCGCGCCGGTATCCGACCGTTCGCGCACTGCGCGACGCGACGCCGGAGATGCTGGAGAGCGCGAGGAAAGAGATGAGCGATGTTGTGTACCGGCGGTGTCGACACGTGATCGCTGAGGATGTGCGCGTTACGGAGGCCGTCGCAGCACTCGCGAGTAACGATCTCGTCGCCTTCGGGGGCCTCATGAACGCCTCGCATGCGAGCCTGCGCGATGATTACGAGGTGAGTTGCCGCGAATTGGACGAGATGGTCGTCATCGCCATGCAATGCCGGGGGGTCTACGGTGCGCGCATGACCGGTGCCGGTTTCGGCGGATGCACGGTGAACCTCGTGGACGCCCGCTGCGTCGAGGATTTCGTTGCAGTCGTTCGGCATGAGTTCGAGCGCGCGACCGGCATCGCGCCGGAAATCTACACGTCGCAAGCTGCCGACGGCGCGGAGCTCGAACGATGAGCCATCGGCGTTACAACCCGCTTACGGGAGAGTGGGTGCTCGTTTCGCCGCATCGCACGGATCGCCCGTGGCGAGGTCAAACCGAGCCGGTCCCGCCCGAACGATTACCCGCCTACGACCCCACGTGCTATCTGTGCCCCGGAAACGAACGCGCAAACGGCGCTCGCAATCCCGTGTATACCGGAACATTTGCCTTCGACAACGACTTCGCCGCGCTGACGAGGCAAACAGAGGCGATCGAGTTTACAGACGAGCCCCTCGTGCGCGCGGCCTCTGAAACCGGAATCTGTCGCGTCCTTTGCTTTTCGCCTCGTCACGATCTGACGCTTGCGCGGATGAGCAGTGCCGAAGTGCGGGCTGTCGTCGAAAGCTGGGTCGAGGAGTACGAACGGCTGGGCGCCGATCCGTCGATCGCGTGGGTGCAAATCTTTGAAAATCGCGGCGAGATGATGGGCGCAAGCAATCCACATCCTCACTCGCAAATTTGGGCGGAGTCCAGTCTGCCGAACGAAGCCGCCAAGGAGCTGCGCGGACAGAATGAATATGCGAGCGAACACGGATCGTGCTTGCTCTGCCAGTACGTCGCATTCGAAGAGCGCGACGGCAAGCGTCTCGTGTATCGCAACGATACTTTTACCATCGTCGTTCCATTCTGGGCGATCTGGCCGTTCGAGACGCTGGTGCTTCCGCGACGTCATGTGGGAGATCTCCGCGCGCTCGATCGCGCGGCGCGCGACGGATTAGCCGATGCGATCGGCAACCTCACCGCGCGCTACGACCGTCTCTTCAACGCCGCATTTCCGTATTCGATGGGGTTCCACCAGCGCCCGACCGATGGGAAAGCGTACGACGCATGGCATCTTCACGCGCATTATTACCCGCCGCTCCTACGCTCGGCGACGGTGCGCAAATTCATGGTGGGATACGAGATGCTCTCGCAGCCGCAGCGCGATATTACGGCCGAGAGCGCGGCCGCACGTTTACGGGAGGTCTAGATGCATCGCAGGCATTTTCTCACGCTTTTGGCGGCACCATCGTTCTTGTCGGGCGGCTTGCCCGCGTCGGCGGCGGAGCGGAGCGTCGTCGTGCGCGACCGGCAGTTCGTCGTCAACGGAACGCCGCTACAGATTATCTGTGGGGAGATGCATTACTCGCGCATCCCGCCTGAGTATTGGCGTCATCGGTTGCAGATGGCGCGCGCGATGGGACTGAACACGATCGGAACCTACGTCTTCTGGAACATGCACGAACCGGAGCGCGGTACGTACGATTTTTCCGGTGCGCAGGACGTCGCGACCTTCGTTCGCATGGCGCAAGAAGAAGGATTGTATGTCATTCTGCGTCCGGGCCCGTACGCATGTGCAGAATGGGACTTCGGCGGATTCCCCGCGTGGCTCGCGGCAGACACCAGCGTCGAGCTGCGTTCCCGCGATCCGCGCTTTATGGAGCCCGCACGCGCATTTCTAAAGCGACTGGGGCGCGAACTCGCCGATCTCCAGAACGATCGTGGCGGTCCGATCATCTTGGTGCAGATCGAGAACGAATACGGGTCGTTCGGGGACGACCACGCGTACATGGAAGAGATCCGTGAAGCGCTGATCGATGCGGGTTTCACCGGCGCTCTCTTCCGTACCGAAGATGGCGTCGCCGAAATGCCGAACGGCTCGCTGCCCGGCGTCGTTGTCGGCGCCAGCGCCGGTAACGTGCGCAACGACTTTGCAGCGATGGAGAAGTTCCGCCCCGGTAATCCGCTCTTTGCCGGCGAGTTTTATCCCGGATGGTTCGATCATTGGGGCGAAGCGCATCACGAAGTTCCGGCGCAAGATAGTGCCGGCGACATCGAATGGATGCTCGCGCAGGGCGCATCGTTCAGCCTCTACATGTGTCACGGCGGAACGACGTTCGGGTTCATGAACGGAGCGAATTACAGCTCCGACGCTCCGTACCAGCCGCAGACGACGAGCTACGACTACGATGCGCCGATCTCCGAAGGCGGCGCTGCAGCACCGAAGTTTCACATCTTTCGCGACGTCATAACGAAACATACGGGCGAGACGCCGACGCCGATTCCCGCGCTGCCACCGCGCATCGTCGTTCCCGAGTTCGAGCTTTCGGAGAGCGCCGATTGGCGCGACGCGCTCAGCGCTCCGGTAGCCGACGAGCGACCTCGCCACATGGAAGCGTACGGTCAGGCATACGGACTTATTCTCTACAGTACAAAGCTCGACGGGCCGGTTCGCGGCGATGTGTCGTTTGGTGACGTACGCGATTTCGCAATCGTGTTCGTAGACGGCAAGCGCGTCGGCGAGCTCGATCGGCGTCTCGGCCAGAAGAGCGTAGCGATCGAGACGGACAAGGCGGCGACGCTCGACGTGCTGGTCGAGAACTGTGGCCGCCTGAATTTCGGGAAAGCATTCGTGCACGACGTCAAGGGTATCATCGCGCCCGTGAAGATCGACGATCGAGAATTGCTGAGTTGGAACGTCTACACGCTGGAGCTCGAGACGCTCGAACGACTGCGCTTTGGGAAGCGAGATATCGACGGCCCGGCCTTCCATCGTGGAACGTTCACGCTGGAGCACCTCGGCGATACGTTCCTCGACACGCGCATGCTTGGCAAAGGAAATCTCTGGATCAACGGTCGAAATGCCGGGCGCTTCTGGAGCATCGGGCCGCAGTACGCACTGTACGTTCCAGCGTCGTGGCTTCGCGCCGGTGCGAACGAGGTCGTCGTTTACGATCTAGAGGATCGCGAGGTTCGCAAGCTCGTCGGACGCACGACGCCGCTCTTTGCACCGATCGAGACATAGGTCGTCTATCGCTTTTGCCGGAGTTCCTCGAGGAACTCCGGCGCGCTGATCCCGCGCGTCGGTGATCCCCATGCGGTAACGAGCAGCGTCGAGCGAGCGCGCGAACGCGCGTAATCGAAAGCCTGACGCTCCTGCGTGTTGTAGGCCTCGCGTGGTTTGGTGCGATAGAGATAATAGCTGAATTTCGCGGTACGCGATGCCTTGGCTTCACCGGCGTTCTCCCGCGGAATCATTCCGAGCGACGGACTCCACAGAAACGCGTCCGGAGCGTACCAGCGTGGGAACGAGCCGGCCCGTGCATCCGGAATGGCGACGAAGGAAAACGTCGTGCCGCGCACTTCGTCGATGTTGAGCAGCCGAACGAACGGCGCATCATCGCTTGCGGCGCAAGATTCGCAATCGGTCTGCGCTCGTTCCGCGACGTCGGCGAGAAGATCTCCGAGCGTCGCGCCGGGTCGTTCGCGATGCAGTGAGATCAACCGCTGCAACAGCGCGCTCAAGACGTGTTGCTGCGCGAGCGCGCGGGCCGAGCCTTCCGGCCCTTCGCGCGCCAATCCCTCTTCCCACACCCTGCGCACGAATGCGGCGAACGGAAGCGCGTTCATTGCTTCTACCCAACCGGCGCGCAGCCGCCGAAATCGCCGTACTCGCGCGAGCGCCGTTGGATTCAGCGACGCATCCGCGTCGCCGCGTACGACGTTCCATCCCAAGCGCACGTCACGTTTGGGATTCCACCGGCTCGCTCGCGTCGTTGGGGCAGGCTCTTCATCTACGGTGAACAACTCGGTTTGCGGATCGGGTGGATCGGCGCACAGGGCGGCTACCGAAGAATCCGAGAGCGCCATCGCCTTCGCGGCGAGCGTGCGGAGCAGCCATTCGTGACGAAATGGATCCCACACGTTCCACAACAATGCGAGCGCATCCAGCGCGCGCCGATCTGCGAAAAGATTGACGTTGCCGCCTACGGTTGCGGGGACGTTGCGGTGAAGCAGGGCTCCGAGATAGACGTCGACGTCGGCACTCGTCCGAAAAAGGATGGCAATCTGCGCGGGCGGCACGCCGCGTTCGATTTCCTCGTGTATGCGCTGCGCTAAAAAGGCTGCTTCCTCCGCCTGCGTCTTGGCACGGTGCAGCACAAGTTGCGGCATCGCGTCTTGCGGCGCATCGAGTTCGATGGTCCGGTCGACTCCGGACAGGGCGATATCGGGTCTTGCCCCGCGAAATCGGCTGGTCGCGCAGCCAGGATCGCCTGCGAGCGTTACACCAACGAGCCGCGCTCCGTAAATCGCCTCGAGCAGCGCGCGATGCGCGGCAGTCGCTTCCTGCATTTCGTCGACAAAGACGTGCTCGTACCGCTCGCGGACGATGCCTGCCAACGTTGGGTCCGCGCGCAAACGATCGAGAGCGGTTGCGACGGCGTCGCTCGCGGTCAGCGCGGTTTGCGACGCGGTACACTCGACGAACGCGACGTACAAGCGATGGATGATCTTGGCGAGATCGAGCTCGCGCCGATACTGACGCTGCAATTCCTCGGGTGAGACGACTAGTGAGTCGCGGTATGCATCTTTCGTGGCCCAGATGAGTTCGGCGTGTGCGAAGTTTGGCGGCTTGGCATAGAATTCGGTCGCACCGGCTAGAGAACGTTCGAGAAAGGCCTGGGGATCGATCCCGCCGTCGCGCAGCCTGCGAATCAACCGATACGCAGAGTCGAGAAATCGCTCGGGAGAGCGCAGTGCGGCCACTTCCGGATCGAGCTCGCCGGAGCGAATCTCCGGCCAATCGAGTGCAAATAGCGATTGCGCGCACCGCTCGAACGTGCGACGCGCTTCGATTTCGTCGGCAATTCGCATCGCAGTTCCGCTTGCGTCGAGCACGGCGAGTGCAAGCGACACGAGATCGCGAGGATGCGCGGCGACCACATGTGGCAGGCCTTGCAAGCGAAAGCGCTCGACGCGCGCGAGCAGCGCTGCGGTTTTTCCAGAACGGCTCGGCCCGACGATCGCGAGCGACAGAGAGAAATCGGCATCGATCGCCTCTTGCTGCGCGGATGTGAACGGCATCGCGATCATCGGCCGAAGCGCTCGCGTTCGTCGTGGGGACGATCCGCACAGGCGTCGCGATACGCGCAATACGTGCATGCCGACGGATCGGTGGTCACCGCGAAGCGATCGAGCACCCCGGAGCTCAAGTCGCGGCAAATTTCGATCATCCGCGCACGCGCTCGCTCCAAATCACTAACGGCGATCGTCCCGGTCGGTGATTCGCTGCGTTTTCCGTCGGGGGCGGCGACGGGGACGACTTCGAGCGAAATCGGCACGACGTCGAGAAGGGCATCTTTGAGGGGAATGAGGGCAAGACGATAGACGCGGTCTCCAGCTGCGGTGCGCGCCCAATAATAGAATGGCAACTGAAAGTCGCGAAAACGTCGCACCTTGTCGCGGTATTCGGTCGCGCTTCCCGCAATCGATCCGGTCTTGTAATCGTAGATGCTGACGGCTCCGGTACGATCGTCTCGATCGAGCCGGTCGATGAATCCAACGAAGTCAAATCCATCGAGATCGAGAGCGACGGGAATCTCGCGTCCGACCACGGTGAAGGGCGCCCGCTCGGCTTCCTCGAGCAGCCAATCGACGTATCGCGCAGCCGTCCGTTGAGCGCGCCGCTTTTGCAATTCGAATTCGACCTCCGTATCGAACTGCTCGCGATAGCGCTCGAAGGCCCAGTTCACGTAGCCGGCGATCTTCGCGCGCATCGCGCGTTCTAGATCGGCATTCGGTTGGGGAAATTCGCCGTGAAAGTCTTCGAGGGCCGCGTGGAAGGCCGTTCCGTACGTCGACGCCGAGGACGGCGTGTCCTCGACTGCCGAGCAGACGTAACGGTAATACCATTTTCGCGCGCACTCGGCGTACGCGTTGAGTGCCGAGGCGGAAAAATGCGGCGTCCGCGCGCGGATTCCGGCGCGAGGATCCGGCGAATCCGCTGCGGCGGACAGCGAGAGAGGGCCACCGCCGTCGGCAGGCTCACCGTTGCCATGCGAATGCAACTCGAACAGCGAGTACACGTCCGTCTGCGGTCCGATCGCGTTCACGCGTTCGGCAAAACGCAGCAGCGCGTCGCGCTCGTCGCTGCCCACGGCGAGCAGTCCGCGCGCGATCGCGTCGAGGAGGGGCGGAACGCGCGAGGCGGCAGTCGCATAGGCTGCTGCCGTATCGTGCGGGACGCCGGAACACGGTGAGCGCAGCGCCCGAATCAGGATCGCGTCGTCGCCTGTTTCGGACCATGCGCGTAGGTCGGCAACGAATGCGGCGGCTAGCGATGCGTTCACGGTTAGAAGTAGCAGTTACAGGTCGCACCAGGCGCCCCTGCATCCGGCGTATAATCCCGAAACATGCGACGCATCATCATCGGTATCAGCGGCGCGAGCGGTAGCGCGTACGGTTACATGGCGTTACAAGCGTTGCGCGCGATTGGTGGCGTCGAGACGCACGTCGTGCTTACCGCGGCGGCACGCCGGACGATCGAACTCGAAATGGATATGACGGCCGACGACTTCGAAGCGCTCGCCGACGTCGTGCATCGCGGCGACGACTTGGCGGCCGCGATTTCGAGCGGCTCGTTCGTGACGGATGGAATGCTCGTCATTCCATGCTCGATGAAGAGCGCGAGCGCGATAGCGTACTCGATGAACGACAACCTCTTGGTGCGCGCAGCCGACGTATGCTTGAAGGAAAAGCGTAAGCTCGTGCTGGTCGTGCGGGAGACGCCCCTTCACTTAGGTCATCTTCGCACGCTAGCGCAACTCGCCGAGATCGGGGCGGTCATCCTTCCGCCCATTCCCGCGATGTACGCCGCTCCGACGAGCGTGGATGACATCATCGCACACACCGTCGGCAAAGCGCTCGACCAATTCGGCATTACCAACGATTTGTTCAAACGTTGGAGAACGCCGCACTAACCACGTACGAGTTCCTCCGCTAACGCCACGTCGCTGACGCGGTCGACGTTGACGGCGATCTGCGCGTGCGGCGAGGCGAGCGCGCGGACGGGAGCGCCGAGGAGGTGCGACGCGCGGCGTTCGGCGTCGGAGATCGAGAGCCGTCCCAGGGCAAACCGGGCCAGCACGTCCCATCCGAAGAGTGAAGCGAGTGCGAGCGGGTTTTTGCGTGCGGCGCCGAGGCGCTCGATGAACCCTTCAAGCGCGGGGAGAACGCGCGGCTTGATCGCAACGAAACCGCCGCCGCAAAACGTCCCTTCGCGCAGGCGCGCCCAGGTGTGCGGTACGTCGGGATATGCGGCCAGGTGGACGCGCCGCTCGACGCAGCTGTAACCGAGGTCCGGATCGATCGCGCGCGCATACGTTACGAAATCATCGACGGATTCGGGCGTGAGCACCGGCAAATCGGAGGTGCTAAGCAAAACCAATTCGGCCCCGGGCAGCCCGTTCAGACCGCTGTGCAGGCTTTCACGGATCTTCTTTCCGTCCGCGCGCAGCTCGTCGGCTAGCGCGAGGGCAGAATCGCCATGCGCTGCTTGCGGTGCGACGACCGTGATGCGCCCGATCGTGGTACTCGCTCGCAGTGCACGCAACGTGCGCTCGACGAGCGTCACGCCGTTGATGCGCACGAACGCCTTGTTAACGGCTCCCGGTTCGAGTGCGGCAACGTCGTCGGCCGGCCCACCGGCCAGAACGACGGCCGCCGTCAAACCGCGTTGCTCCGCCACGATCGGCTTTGGGCAAACGCGGTTTGAAACCGCTTGTACGATTCTTCCAAATCGAGCCGCTCCACGGTCGCGCGAATCGCTTCCGCATCGGGAGCGATCGTGAAGACCGCAGACCCGGAACCGGCCAACAGCACCTTCTGCGCCCCGGCACGACGCAGTGCATCGATCGCGCGCGAGACCTCGGGTGTCGACGCAGCGATGACATCGTGAAAGTCATTACTCATCGCGCGAACGACCGCATCGAAATCGCCGCGCTGCAGGGCCTCGACGATGCTCAGCGAGACCGACGTATTGCGCGGCCGGGTCGAACGCGGCTGCCGATCCAGTTGCGCGTACGCGGCAGCGGTCGATACCGAAGCGGGCGGTTTTACGACCAGCACGTGCCACGGCGGAATTGCGCCCACTGCCGTGACGCGCTCGCCCGTTCCTTCGACAAGTGCTCCGGACTCGGCCAGGAAAAACGGTACGTCCGATCCTAGCCCGCGTGCGACACGGAGCCAGTCCGCCTCGACGTTGCGGCCGAACCCTCCCTCCATCGCGGCGCGCAACACCCCGGCCGCGTCGCTTGACCCTCCGCCCAATCCGGCCTGCGACGGTATCGCCTTGTCCAGCTCGATCTTCAGCGCCGCATTCGGTGCGACCGCGCGCGCCGCTCGCACCGCGAGGTTGTCGTCACCCGAGAGTGCGGGATCGTTGCAGGTGAATGAGAAACGCTCGGCCGGTTCGATCTGCAATTCGTCCGCGAGCTCGAGCGGCACCATGACACTGCGCAGCGTATGGTAGCCGTCGTCGCGACGTTCGAGAACTTCGAGCGTGAGGTTGATCTTGGCCGGGCACGCGATCGTCATCCGCATCAGTTTCAGGCGAAAGGGGCGTTTGCGTCAAGGGCGTAGGAATCAAGAACGATGGGTCCGAGCTATGACGCGCAGCGCAACGAATATTGCGCGTACGTCGTCCCGGAATCGCAAACGCCGTATGGGCTTTTGCTGGGGAACTACAAGTGCTACGCGCAGTCGACTGCCAAGAGCGGCGTGCGCGGGTTGTGGGACGCCGACACCGACCGGATCATCTTCGGAACCCATCAAATCGCATATCGCATCGCCGATAGCACGCAGACGCTTTTCCCGCATCAAATCTCGCGCGAACTGACGTTTCTTCCGTACGCACAGATTGCCGAATTTACGCTGGAGCATCGCGTCCACGTCAC
>JASHZC010000162.1 GCA_030042755.1 Vulcanimicrobiota bacterium
AACATCGGGGCCTTGCTCTTCGGCTGGCAACCGTTTTCGCTAACGAACGTCAGCAGCCGGACCGGCGGATTGGGCAATCCAGCGGCGCTACACCGAAATCAAGGCGGATGGCCCTTTCCTTTGCAACATCATCGTTTATTCACGACGCGCACCATGCGCGAATTGATGGCGTTGCATGGCTTTACCGACATACGCGCTAGTGGTTCCGGATATTATCCCTTGCCGGCATCGTTCGGGCGAACGGAGAAGGAGCACGCGCACTTTATCACCATCGCTGGGCGGCGCTAGTTTCGAATCAAGCGTCCACCGCGTGGATCTCTCGAACCGAACCCGGCAGATCGGCCTGTTGACGTTGGGCGACCTTGTCGTAGTAGCGCAATATTCGCAACCGATAGAAAATTGCGAGCGTATCCTTCAGCACACCTACGACGTCGTGGTAGCGGATGCGGCCAAGCGTACGCCGGAAATTCAGGCTGACGGGTGCGTCTACTACCTTGAACCCTCTACGATGCGCGTTTGCCAGCAACTCGATATCGAAAGCAAAGCGCTTGACGAGCAAGAGCGGCAACACTTCGCGCAGCACCTCGGCACGGAACACTTTCAGACCCGTCTGCGTGTCCCGCACGGGCAAGCCAAAGAGCAACCGCACCAGCGTATAGTACGCGACACTGTAAACGCGGCGAATCGGAGGATAGGTCACACGAGAAAGTGGATGATGCTTTGAACCCACGACCACATCGGCCCCGTTCGACTCGAGCGTCTTGAAAAGCACCGGGAGTTGCTCGGGATGCAAGTCCATGTCGGCATCCAAAAAGACGACGTAGTCTCCCGTGGCGTACGCGCATCCGCAAATCAACGCGTTACCTTTTCCCAGGTTCTCATCGTACCTGACGACGCGGACGTGGTTCGGATATTGCACGCGAGCTCGATAGGCATAGCGATGCGTGTTATCGAGGCTGCCGTCGTCGACCACGATAACTTCGAACCGGTAGCCGAGCTTGGCGAGCGTGAGAACCGTCTCCTCGACGTTTTTCTCGATGAATTCAGCTTCGTTGAACGCGGGCATGACCACCGAGAAGAGGCTCTCGCGGACCGGTTGTGCGATCGAGCCCGATTCGACGCGTACGTAGTCACGCGATCGGAGCATCACGGTTCTCCGGCGGAGCGATGATGTGTTTTTCGAACTTCGCAATAATGGTACGCCACGCGAGGCCGACTTCCTCAACGCCGATGGCGCGTGCGACGGCGATAAACACCGCAAATCCAATCGCAATCTGCCCAAACAGATACCACGCGCGTGAGGCCAAGGCGACTTCCGTGTGCACGCCGAGCGCGGCGACCCACTGCAGCGCCGCATACATCGCAAGCGAAGCAATCACGACCTTTGCGAAAGACGCGAGCAATGCCATCCAGTCGATACCACGCACCAGCCTTGCCACGAGCATCAGGAGCAGCGCGGCTTGCAACATTTGGCTGAGGCTGTTCGCTAGCAGCAGCCCTCTGGCACCAAGCGTCGGCAACCAAAGCATCGACAACAGGACATTGATGAGCACGGTGACGACCGAGATCGCCACGGGGAACGCCGTCTCTTGGCACGCAAAACAACACCGCGTCAGCACGACGTTCGCTGCCAGGGCAACAAGGCCAATGGCCGCAAACGGCAACAGGCTTGCGGTGAGAGCGGTCGCTTGTGGTCCGAACGATCCACGCTCGAAGAGTGTTTGCACCATGGGCTGCGCCAGCACGATCAGCGCAAAAACCGAGGGGAGCGTGATGAAGTTCACGAGCCGCAGGCCCGTAACGGCGCTGCGCGCGACGCCGCGCCGGTTGTCGCGAGCAAACTGCGCGGCAAGTAGTGGGAATATCACGGTCGCAATGGCAACGGCAAAGATCTGCTGTGGAAAGTTCACGAGCTTCGTCACGTAATTGATTCCCGCCATATAGCCGGGCTGCAGCGTCGAGGCAAAGAAGCGATCGAAGAACAGCGAGAGTTGGCCTGCCGCACTGCCGATGACGATCGGCCCGAGCAGCGTCCACATTTTCTTCAAGCCCGGGTGATGGAGATCGATCGTCGGGCGATACTTACCGATCGACAAGAACGATGGCAATTGCACGAGCATTTGCGCGATTAGTCCCCAGAACGTGCCGAATACCAACGCAAAGATCCCAAATTTGGCGTTGAGCAACACGACGCAGCCGATCGTTACGACGTTGAGCGCTATGCCCGTCATCGCAGCGGCGCGGAATTTGTGATAGGCATTCAGCATGGCCGAGAAGACGCCCGACAAACTCACGGCGATGATGCTGGGTATCAGGATCTGCGTCATGTGAATCGCGACGCCCATCTGGGGAGCGGGGAATCCGTGCGCGATGATCGGCACGTACCACGGCGCGGCGACGTAGCCCAGGATCGCGCCGAAGGTCAACACGATGGCCAGAAGGTTGACGATCGTGTTGCCGAGCATCCACGCGTCGTCTTCACGACCGTTGGCGATGTACTCGGAAAACGTCGGTACGAGCGCGCTCACCAGGGCGCCGTTGAATACTCCGAACAAGATCGTCGGTATCGTCGCGGCAGCCAGAAACGTGTCCATCTCCCAGCGCGTGCCGTAATATTGCGCGTTGACGACCTCGCGAAAAAAACCCAGAATCGTCGAAGCCAGCGTTGCGCCCATGACGAACAGCGTCGAGAGCGCGATCGACATGCGTGGTTGGCGGCGCGGCCGCGGAACGATGCGAAGCTGCGGTTTAATGGGCCCCGTCCTTTCTCAAAACCGCGGGTATCGTCTTTATGATGATCGCCAGATCGTCGAGAGGCGTCCAGGTGTCGACATAGCGGTTGTCCAGGTCCATCCAGTGCTCGAATGAAACCTCGCTGCGCCCGTTGATTTGCCACAAACACGTGACGCCTTGTGGAACGGTGAGCCTCCGGCGGGCGACCGCATCGTAGTGCTCGACCTCACAGGGCAGTGCGGGACGAGGGCCTACGAGCGACATCTCGCCGCGAATGACGTTAAACAGATTCGGCAGCTCGTCGATACTGCTCCGCCTCAGAAAGCGGCCGAGCGGATGCAGCCTTGGGTCGTTGCGAATCTTGAATACCGGACCGTCAGCCTCGTTCAGGTGCATCAACTGATCGCGAAGTTCGTGCGCGTTCTCCACCATCGTGCGTAGTTTGAACATCTTGAAACGGCGACCGTCCTGACCGATGCGCTCCTGCGTGTAGAGGGGAGAACCGCCGGCCACCACGACGATCGCGATCGCCGACACGATCACGATGGGAGCGCTAACTACGATCAGTATCAAACCCAGCACCACGTCGAGGCAGCGCTTGAGCGTCCACCACCAACGTGGAACGGTACGTTCGGAGATGCCGAGCGCAGCTTGCATTAGCGTTGCACTCCAAATGCGTCAAGCACGGTTCGGCCCACCGTGTCGAGGCCTTCCATTTCTCCCAAGACCGCACCCGGGGACGCACTCAGGTGCACGAACGGTACGAACTCGCGCGTATGATCGGTGCCCGGGGCGGTTGGATCGCAGCCGTGATCGGCGGTGAATATCACCTCGTCGCCGGGGCGCAAGAGCGATTCCATGCGCGGGATGAGGGAATCCAGAGCGCCGAGTGCATCGGCGTAGCCGCGGACGTTCCGGCGATGCCCGTACTTCGAATCGAAATCGTTGAGATTCGTGAAGATGAATCCGCGATCGATTCGTTCGAGCAATTCGAACGTTTTCTCCATCGCATCACGATTGTCGGTCACGCGCACCGACGAGGCGATTCCGTGCCCGCAGTAAATATCGCAGATCTTGCCGACGGCGTGCACACCCACTCCCGCAGCGGCGAGCTTGTCGAGCACGCTCTCCGGCGGCTCGATCGCATAGTCCCGTCGATTCGGCGTCCGAATAAATGCCCCCGGTTCGCCGACAAACGGACGGGCGATAACTCGGTTCACGTTGTTGGGCTCAACGAGCATGGCACGAGCCCGCTCGCACCAGTCATAGAGTGTCGGAAGGGGCACGACGGCTTCATGCGCGGCAACTTGAAAGACGGAGTCCGCCGATGTGTAGAGGATCGGCCGGCCGGTATCGATGTGCTCGCGCCCCAACCGCTCGATGATCTCGGTTCCCGAAGCAGGGATATTCCCAAGCGGTGCTTTGCCGGCAATCCGAGTGAACTCATCAACAACCTCTTGCGGGAAACCGTCGGGGTAGGTTGGGAATGGGACCGCCGTGATGATCCCAGCCATTTCCCAATGGCCGGTGATCGTGTCTTTCCCGCGGCTTCGTTCGCGCAAACGGCCGACCCGCGCCGACGGCCGATCGACGGGCTTGACCCCCTCGATGTGAGTAACGTGACCCAGCCCCAGGCGCTCGAATGACGGGAGTGCTAAGCCCCCAACGCGGCGCGCTACGTTACCGAGCGTATTCGCGCCGCCTGCGTCGCCGTATTCCTTAAAATCGGGTAGCGCCCCGACGCCACCGGAATCTAAGACGATCGTCACAAATCGCATAGCAACGAGATGGGCGTTTCGGCTTAACGGAAATGCAGTCTTGCCAGGATGATTATCTTTAACGGGTACAAAACGACGGCCGACGGCGCCTTAATACACGGCATTTGAGCAACGAAAGGACTGCTTGCGACAACTATCGGCCCTTATCGCCGGGCTCACACTAGTACTGTGCGCAATGGGAATTGCGCAGGCCCGTGACGCGACCACGCTGATCCAGCTGCGCGCGGATCACATTGCCTTCTACTACGATCGGTACCTGATCGAAGCCGACGGCCACGTACGCGTGAGCACCAGCAATGGCATGACGATTACCGGCGACGCCTTCTCGATGGACCTGAAGCTCAACCGTTTTCTCATCTCGAGTCACGTTCATCTGCGTAGCTCCGGCGGCAATCTCGACGGTGCAGCGATCTCCGATTTCCTCGATTTCGATCGCATCTACTTCGTTCCGGTCATTAGCGAGCCCGACCG
>JASHZC010000163.1 GCA_030042755.1 Vulcanimicrobiota bacterium
CGGTGATTCGTCACATCGACGGAACGGCGAAGGACGGCGTCAATCGCGTCGTATGGGATCTTTCCACCGATCCGCCCGGCGGTCCGGACGCAAAACAGGACACGCGTCCGTACTACGTGTTTTATGGACTGCGCATCAGAGGCCCGCAGGTGCTGCCGGGCACGTATACGGTGCAGCTAAAGGCGCGCGGAGCGACGTTGCGCGTGCCGGTCACGGTGCGGCTCGATCCGGACGTGCACGCGGCGCCGGCGCAGCTTCAGGCGCAATATGACGCGCTCGCGTCGCTCGCGGCGGATCAGGAGCGCGGTGAAGCGTGGCTCGCGCAGGCGCGCGACGACGAGAAGAAGCTCGGAAAGGCCGAGCCGCGGCTGCGCGCGCGGCTCGCTGCGTTCAGCGATCGTTTACGCAACGGCAACGGCAGCGAAAACGCGGGATATAAACAACCGGCACAAGTGATCGATCAGATCGCCTATTTACGCCATATCATCGCAACGGCATTCGATGGACCGACCGACGTGCAGGCGACGCTCATGCACGCATATCGCGAGCAGCTTGACGCGCTTGCTCCGCAAGCGGACGCGCTGTTTGCGCAAGCCCGCGAAGGCATCGGGAAGCTAAGGAAACAGCATCGCCGCGCCGCGCACGCCGCTTGAATCGCCATGCGCTGCTCGTAGCACCGGCGTCTCGAACGTATCCGAAAAGACATACGCCGCGATGAGATCGGGAAGGCGTTCGTACAGCCTGAGTTCGTTCGAGACGCCGCCGCCGAGAACGATGACATCCGGATCGAGCGTGTTTGCAATCATCGCCAGGCCGCGAGCGAGCCGATCGACGTAGCGTTCGAGCGACGCCTCTCGCGCAAATGCGGGGCCGGAAAGGAATGTTTCGATGCAACCGCGCTTGCCGCAATAGCATTGCGGTCCCGGCGCTTCGTCCTCGCGCATCCATGGTAGCTGATTGTGTCCCCACTCGCCGGCGATTGCGTTCGGACCGTCGTGCACGCGCCTATCGACGGCGATCCCGCCGCCGACACCGGTGCCGAGGATCGCTGCGAACACGACGTTAGCGCCACGTGCCGCGCCGTCCACGGCCTCTGAGAGCGCGAGCGCATTTGCGTCGTTGGTCATGCGAATATCGCGATGGAGCGCGCGCTCGAGGTCGGCGAGCAAGGGCTTATCGATCAGCCACGTGCTGTTCGCGTTCTTGATTCGTCCGGTGCGCCGTGACGGGGCTCCGGGCGTGCCGATGCCGATGGTCGCTCGCGCACCAATTTCCCGTTCGACGCCGTCGACGAGGTCGACGATCGTGCGCACCGTTGCCGCGTAATCGCCGCGCGGCGTCGGAACGCGCCGGCGCACGAGCTCACGGCCGTCGTCGTCGAGCACGATGATCTCCGTCTTGGTCCCGCCGAGGTCGATTCCGATGCGCATCAAAGCTCCTTTAGCATGAGTCTAACGGTCGACAGCCTCGATCACCTCGTTCTCAACGTTGATGACGTCGAAGTCATGGCGCAATGGTATCAGCGCGTGCTCGGCATGCAGCGTGAAGACTTCGTTCCCGCCGGTTCGTCGGACGTACGCACATCGGTAAAGTTCGGCAGGCAGAAGATAAATCTGCGCCCGGCTCGCGCGAGCACCGACGCGTGGTTCACGGGATCGGCCGCGGTGCCGGGAAGCGCCGATCTGTGCTTCCTCACGCAAAGTAGGCCGGATGACGTCGTCCTACATCTGCGATCGCTCGCAATTCCGATCGAGAGGGGTCCCATCGAGCGGACCGGTGCGATGGGAACGCTGCTCTCCGTCTATTGCCGCGATCCCGACGGAAATCTCGTCGAGGTTGCTTCATACAAAGGGTAGCAATGGGATTCGTCGGCAGGGCAATCGTTCCCGAGGGCGCCATGGAAACGGCGACGCTCTCGCGTGGCGAACCCTCGCTGCCCGCCGCGTTTCGTCTAGAGGACGAACGTATCGAAGTGCGTGCATTGCTCCGCACGTGGCGCTCGACGAAGGACGATCGTGGTGACGTCTACGTCAAGAAGCATTGGTTCGAATTCGAAACAACCGACGGCCGCGTTGCCGTCGTGTACTTCGACCGCGGCGCGCAGCGAAATAAACCGCGCTGGTGGCTGTATACGTTGTCGCCTACTGTAAGGTGAGCGGGCGGTAACGGATGCGCTTCGGGCGGGCCGCCTCTTCGCCCAGGCGTTTGATCTTGTCGGCTTCGTACTCTTGGTAGTTTCCTTCGAAGAAATAGACGCGGCTGTCGCCTTCGAAGGCGAGAACATGAGTTGCGATGCGGTCGAGGAACCACCGGTCGTGACTTGTGACGAGGACGGTACCGGCAAACTCGGCGAGCGCGTCTTCGAGCGCGCGCAACGTTTCGACGTCGAGATCGTTCGAGGGCTCGTCGAGCAGCAACACGTTTGCGCCCGCGAGCAGCGTCTTCGCGAGATGTAAGCGGCCGCGTTCGCCGCCCGAGAATTGCCCGACGTTTTTTTGCTGGTCGGCGCCTTTGAAGTTGAAGCGGCCGAGATATGCGCGCGAGTTCATCTCGAAGCGTCCGACCTGGAGAACGTCAAGCCCGCCGCTCACCTCTTCCCAGGCGCTCTTGTTACTATCGAGGGCTTCGCGGCTTTGTTCGACGAGTGCGAATTTGACGCTCGGACCGATCGAGATCGTACCGGCATCGGGTTGCTCTTTTCCGGCGATCATCCGAAACAGCGTCGTCTTGCCGGCGCCGTTCGGGCCGATGATCCCGACGATCGCGCCGGCGGGAATTACAAACGAGACGTCGTCCATCAGCAGTCGATCGCCGTACGCCTTGCGCACGCCGTTGAATTCGATGACCTTTTCACCGAGCCGCTCAGCGACGGGAATGAAGATCTCTTGCGTTTCGTTGCGCTTCTGATATTCGTAGGTCGACATCTCTTCGAAGCGCGCGATGCGGCTCTTACTCTTGGATTGACGGCCCTTGGTGCCTTGCCGCACCCATTCGAGTTCGCGCTTGAGCGCTCTTTGGCGCGCCGATTCCGCGGCTTCTTCGCCGGCAAGCCGTTCCTGTTTTTGATCGAGCCACGAGCTATAATTCCCCTTCCACGGAATGCCGCGGCCACGATCGAGCTCGAGAATCCATTCGGCTGCGTTATCGAGGAAGTAGCGATCGTGCGTGACCGCTACGACGGTACCCGGGAAACGTTGCAGGTATTGCTCGAGCCATTCGACGCTTTCTGCATCGAGATGGTTTGTCGGCTCGTCGAGCAGCAGCATGTCGGGTTTTGAAATGAGCAGCCGGCACAGCGCGACGCGGCGCTTTTCGCCGCCGGAGAGCGAGGCGATCGTCGCATCCCACGCCGGCAGGCGCAGTGCGTCGGCTGCGATCTCCAGCTGCTGATCCAAATCGTCGCCTGCGGCTTGGAGAATCGCTTCGAGCTTCGACTGTTCCTCGGCCAGCTTGTCGAAATCCGCGTCCGGATTTCCGTACTCGGCGTAAAGCTCTTCCAAACGCTTGCGTGCAGCGAGCAGCTCGCCCAAGCCTTGCTCGACGGTCTCGCGCACGGTGAGATCCGGATCGAGTTTGGGCTCTTGTTCGAGATATCCGATCGTGAGATTCGGCGCTGCAGCTGCGTCTCCATCGAACTCGGCGTCGGCGCCCGCCATGATGCGCAGCAGCGATGATTTTCCCGATCCGTTCAAACCGAGAATGCCGATCTTCGCGCCGGGGAAGAAGCTGAGCGAAATATCCTTGAGGATCTGGCGCTTCGGCGGAACGACTTTGCCGAGACGGAACATGCTATAGACGTATTCAGGCACGGCCGAGCGATTCGCGGCGAGCCGGATCAGCTCCGCTCAGGATGACAAATAGGGTGCGCGTTCCCAGAGTTCGACGATCGTGTTCGTGCTGTCGACCACGATGTCGCAGCTCGCTAACAATGCGTGGGCGTTGGGGTCTTCGCGATTTGCGAGAGCGCGAGCAACTTGGTCGTATGCGTCGCGCAAGCCCTCCGCGCGCTCGGGCGTTACGCCGGCGAGCGCTGCTGCCAACGGAGCAAGTTCGGGAAAGGCGGGCGTTTGCGCTTCCTGGTACAGGCTGGAAAGAGCGGTGTTCGCCAACGCAAGCCGTTGCGTTCCGGCCATGATGCCGAGCGCTGTTTCCGCTTCAATCTCGTGCGTCGATTCAGGCTCGCTCAGCGTGCGCTCGAGCGATTCTTCTGCAGCCGCGCGTGCGCTCCACAGACGAGCGCGCTGCGCGCGCATGTTCGCGAGATCGCGTTTCGCGGGATCGATCAGGCCGGCCATAAGGAAACGAGCGTAATCCAGGTCGTGTTCCACGAGCGTACGCAAACGTTTGCGGGTCTGAGGTGCCTCCCACGTTGGCCACAATGCATACGAGGCCATTGCAAGCGCGCCGCCCGCAAGCGTCGCAATGAGGCGATCCTCGACGGCCGTGCGTTCCGGCATGCCGAGTAACGCCAAAATGAACACGACATACGCGGTGACGGTCAAGCTGTACAGCGCGTAATTCATTTGAAACGTGGCGTACCCGATCGCCGCAAAGAGAATCGCCAGCAGAAGATAGACGTGCGGGGTATTGGGTAACGCGAGAACGATCGCGGTCGCAGCGACCGCGCCGAAGATCGTTCCAGCGATCCGCGCGAGACCACGAGCGAGCGTCGTGGTAAAGTCCGGGCGTAACACGAGCGCCGCCGTAAGCGTCATCCAGTATCCGCGCGCGATGGGCGTAACTTCGGCGAGAACGCCTGCTGTCATCAACACCACGGCCAACCGCACGGCATGCCGTCCGAACTGAGAATCCAGGTGCAGGTGGCTGCGCAGAATCGCCAAGGGCTGGTCCAGGTGCGGGAAATGCTTTGGATATGGAACGTTCCGCGGAATCGAAAGACCGCGCAGCGGAACGGCTGCAGCACGCATCGCCGTGCGCAATTGCCCGTAGAGCGCGCGCAACGTCGCATCTGACGTCTCCTGGTAGAGTTGCGTGCGCAGAGCTTCATCGGGCGCTCGGGCTTCATCGAGCGCATCGGCAACTTCACCCAACGTCGCGGAGATCGCCGGACGCGCGCGCGCGTAGTCTGCGCTGCCGCTCGCCGTCAAGAGCGCAAGGCTTGCTCGAATGCGCTCGGCCTCGTCCAGCAAGGTTTGAAATGCGGCGCCCGCGGCGCGTCTTCCGAACGGACGCGGGTCGGCCAGCGTCTTGCGAACCTGCGACAGCGCCGCACTTGAAGGAACGCCCAATTCGGCAGCACCGCTGCCGGCATACCTCGCGAGGCCACGATATGCTGCCGCCAGCGCGCGGCGCTCGTGCGGGTAGCGCTGGATCGGCCAGAGCGCAACCTGCAATAGCGTTTGCAGCAATCCGCCGGCAAGCATGATCAGCGCACAGCCGGCTGCGATTGGCGCCGGCTGCGGAAAATGCTCGAAGATGATCAGCGCGATCGTCGAGTTGAGGCCGATCGCGGCGGCCCCCGGGCCAAGCGATGCGATCATGCCGTACCCAAATCCCCAGACGCCGAGCGCGAGCACCGCGAGCTCGACGGAATGGGCGCAGAGCGAACCAACGATCGTCGAGAACGACATCGCAAGCGCCATTTCGATCATCGTCGCCGCGCGCGTGCGGTAGACTCCTTGGAGCGATCCGAAG
Organism: Vulcanimicrobiota bacterium; assembly: GCA_030042755.1. The sequence goes on from JASHZC010000163.1 coordinate 5,656, forward strand.
CCGCAACTCACCGCGCCCATGCCGGCGGCGACGGCAAAAATCGGTACGCCCGTCGCGTACCCCCCGAGAATTGCGACGATGACGCCGATGGCGCAGCGCACGGCGAAAACCGGTTCGACCGCGTTCCAATCGATCCGAAATGCGCTGGCGAAGATTCGTTGCGTTACGCTAGAGATTAGCCGCCGACTCCGACGGGGGCATGTCCGAACAGCGGCGGAATGTAGTGACCGGCAAGGTACGACAGGATGAATACGACGACGCCGTACGCGACGATCTCCATTCCCTTCGCGATGGGGTTGCGTTCGCTGTTCCGCGCGGCATACACGCCGACCACAAAGAGTCCGGCAACGGCGAGTACGAGCGCAAGCCAGGTCGACTGCAACATCGTAAGTGGCACGAGATACGCAACGATCGGAACGAGCGAACCCACGGAGAACGACGCGCCCATCGCAAGCGGACCGCGCAAATCGGTTGACTCGGCTTCGCGCGGGTCGATACCGAATTCGTCCCGCATCATTTCGTACAAGTAAATCTCAGGGTGTTGCGTGAGACGCGTCACGATCATCTGCGATTCCTGCGCGCTAAAGCCTTTCATCTTGTAGTACGCGACCTGCTCGGCGAACTCGCCCTGCGGATCCGCCGCCATCTCAGCCTTCTCCATCGCGATCGCAGCTTGAACCACTTCGCGTTCCGATTTACCGCCCAGGTATTCTCCGACGGCCATCGAGAGCGCGCCGGCGAGCATCGCAAGAAATCCGCTGATGAAGACGGCCGAACGCAGGCCCTGCGCCGCGCCGACGCCGGTGATGATTCCAAGGGTCGTGAGGATGCCATCTTGCGCGCCGAAGACGATTTCGCGCACGCTGCGTTGCTTTTCGAGAAGACGGCGTTGCGGCGTGTCCGGAATGCGCGCCTTAACACGTTGCCAACCCGGCACGTCGGCAACGACGTCGGTAACCTTCGGCTCTAATGACGGGGGATCGAGGCTGTCCATGGCCTAGTGCTTCCCATTGGGGGTGGCGAATGGCCTCCTTACATGAGCCTCTTCGGCGTGCCTAATATTCGACGCTTGGGACAATCGGCGATCGTCTTGGACGCTGGGACATCCGACGTGCGCGTTCAGCATCGAATATTGGCCGTCGCCCGTGACGCGCGCGTGCGGCGTTGCGCGCTCGAGGTCGTTCCCGGAAACGGGAATCTTACGCTGATCTTTGCGCATCGCGAGGTCGCATACGACGTGGTAGCGCGCGCATTAGCGAGCGCTTGGGACGAAGCTCGTGATGACGCCGATGCGGCGCGGACGATCGAGATTCCGGTTCGCTACGGCGGCGCGGACGGTCCGGACTTACAGGCGGTCGCCGATCGCTGCGGCTTACGAGTAGAAGACGCGATCGCCGTGCACGCGGGAGCGGAGTACGTCGTAGGTTTTTTAGGGTTCTTGCCCGGTTTTGCGTATCTGGAAGGGCTTGACCGGCGATTGCACCTGCCGCGCCGAGAACAACCGCGCACGCGCGTTCCCGCGGGTTCGGTGGCGATCGCGGGAGCACAGAGCGCAGTGTATCCATTCGATTCGCCAGGGGGGTGGCATCTGATCGGGCGCACTGATTGCGCGATGTTCGTTCCGTCGCGCAATCCGGCAGCACTACTATCTGCGGGCGATCGCGTACGATTCGTGGTGCAATGATCGAGCG
>JASHZC010000164.1 GCA_030042755.1 Vulcanimicrobiota bacterium
TGGGCGAACAGGAAAAGTCGAACCGGGATGGCTTCGTCATCTATGTCGGCAGCGAGATCTACGGTGTGAAGTGGCAAAACTGGAAAATGATGTTCAAGGAACTCAAAACGGGAACGGGTCCAGTCGAACAGTGGAGCGTGCCGAGGTTCTTCAATCTCTACCTGGATCCAACCGAGGAACACTCTCTGAGCTATGAAATCGAGCACTTCTGGGTCCGGTTTCCGGTGAACAAGATCCTGATGAACCACATTGCATCGTTGATGAAGTATCCGCCGATCAAGCCGGGCGCGCCTGACCCATATACACCACCGAAGTGAGCGGACGCGATCGCTTTACACTCTTTGTCGCAGCGACGCTGCTCCTGAGCGCGGCACCGACTCCCGCGCCACAATCATCGCCCTCGCCTTCCGCCGTCACAACGCCGGCCGCCGGAGGGATTGATCTCAGCAAGCTCACGCCGGAGCAGCAGGCAGCGATCAAACAAGCGATCATCAAGCTATCCCAGAATCCTGTCGGAAATATTGCCATCATTCCATTTCAGATCAATAACAATTACGGCTTTGGCCCGTATGCGCGTTATCAGTTCAATCTCAATCTGCAACCCGTCGTGCCGATCTGGATCGATAAGAATCTCACGCTCATCGCGCGCACGATCTTCCCAGTCGTAAACCAACCTTCGTCAGCACCACCGAGCGTTTGCGCTCTTGCGTTCGGGTGCGGGTCGACTTTCGGAATCAGCGACTTTCAAGAGCAGCTGTTTTTCGCCCCAAAGACAAAACCGGGCGCCTTGATCTGGGGCGCCGGGCCGATTTTTCAATTTCCGAGCGCGTCGCCCAGCATTCTTGGGACCGGGAAATGGTCGGTTGGACCTGCGGCTGTCGCTCTAGTCATGCCGAGCCGGTTTGTCATGGGCCTTTTGGTAACGCAGCTCTGGTCGTTTGCCGGCCAGGTAAATCGGCCCGACGTCAACTCCGGCCTATTTCAGCCGTTCTTTAACTTCAACATTCCGGGCGGACAATTCGCGCTAACGACCGCACCAATCCTGACCGTGAACTATAACGGACCTCCAAACCAGAAGTGGACGATTCCGGTTGGTGGCGGCGGCTCGTATACGTTCAAGCTCGGCGACCAGCTCATGCAGCTGGGCGCGTTCTACTATACGAACGTCCAGCGCCCGATCGCGAGTTCACAGACAAACCTGCGGTTTACTTGGAGTCTCCTTTTCCCCGTCAAGCGCGGAATCGACATGCAAGAGCTCATCAAAGAAAACCTGAAATGAGGCGCTACGGGAAGCGCGATCAAAGCGGTCGCGATTCGTAGCTCGCAACCGCCACGGTAACGTTAAAGAATAGCCGCCCTTCGCCTAGCGTTTTACCGAGCGGAGCACGCCGCACGATTTCGAGCACATTCGGTGTGAGACCGGCAAGCCAGACCTCTCGTCCTAGGCTTCGATGTTTCTCTTCGAATTCGGTCAGGATTCGCAGCGCGCTATATTCGATGTTCGAGACCCCACTCAAATCGAGGAGGATGACGCGCGGCGAGGCGTCTGCTATGGCATGCTGCATCTTGTCCTTGAGCCTCGGAACGCTGGCAAACGTCATGCCGCCCTCCGTCCGCAAGATCAGCAATCCAGGGAAACGTTCGTCGCCGGGGTGTTCGTCGTCGATCGGCCTGAACACGTCGGTTCCGGGCTTTCGCGCAAGAACGTAGAGCGGTGGATGATTGGCGTAGTACATCAGCGATAGCAACGACAGCGCAATCGCCACGAGAATACCATTGAGCGTTCCTAGGAAAATGACCCCTACAAATGACGTGACAGCCCACCAGAACTCGGTTGCGCGTATCTTGAGGATCGCGTTGAAGTCGCGGACATTAATCATTGGTATCGATGACATCACGATGACCGCGGCCAGCACGGTAAGCGGTAGCAACGCGATAACCGGCGAGAGAAACAACAGCGTCGCGATAACGCCGAGAACGGTAACGAGTTGGGCCAATTGCGTACGCGCTCCGGCTCGCGCATTTTCCGCCGTTTGTGATGTGCCGCCACCGGCCGGCATGCTCTGAAAGAAGCTTCCCGCCAAGTTTGCCAAACCGAGCGCCGCCATCTCTTGATTGGGATCCGGATGCTGCTGCGCTCTTGCGAACGCCCTGCCCGCTGCAATGGATTCCGTAAAGCTCATGAGCGCTATCCCAAGCGCGCCTGGCCATAGCGCGCCTACGAACCGCGAGTCCGGCATAGCAAACATCGGAAAGCCGGAAGGAACCGGTCCCAAGATTGCAACTCCGTGGTGCGAGAACCCGAACAGTGCCGAGGCCGCAATGCCGAGCGCAACCACAACGAATACGTTCGGCACGCGGGGAACAAAACGGTCGAGCATCGCTAGGAGCGCGATCGCGACGCACCCGACGGCAAGCGTCGCAAGATGCGACTGCGGAAGATGCGTTGCAATCGCAACGAGGTCGCGCAGGAACCCGACTTTGCCGATGTGCAGCCCAAGCAACTTTGGAAGTTGATCGAGAATGATGACCACCGCGATTGCGGCCTTGAATCCGACGAGGACGGGGTCAGAGATGAAATCGGCAAGAAAACCAAGGCGCAACGCGGCGCCTGCTGTGAGAAAAATGCCGACGAGCAGCGCTAAGGTCGCAGCCACGTGCAATTGTACCTGCACGTCTCCGCCAGATCCGACGCCCGCGGTGTCAGCCGCAACGAGGATCGCAATCGTCGACGTTGTGCTGACGCTCAGCGTTTGTGCCGTACCCAAGATGGCATAGACGATCGTCGGAACGAGCGCGGTGTACAGTCCGACCTCGACGGGGAGTCCCGCGATCGTTGCGTACGCCATCGACTTCGGAATGACGACTGCCGCAGCGCTCAGCCCCGCGACGACGTCAAGCTTCAGCCAGCGCGGATCGTAGTTGGATAACCACGCAACGATCGGGATCCGTGGCTTTAGGGCAGCCCTCACCGATGGGTCCTCCGCTACGCGTCCTTGACGCAGCGGAATCCGATGTGTGACATCGCCGTATCGACCGCTTGGGGTGAGCGCGCTGCCGGGCGGAAGCGCAGGCAATAATTTGGTGCGCACAGGAACGATCCGCCTTTGAGAACCTTGCGCGGAATGCGCACGTGTGGCTGAGCGGGGTCGTAGCTGCTTTCGCGCGCGCAGCATGGCGATTGCTCCCTGTCGGGTCGCGCCGCGAACCAATCACTCGTCCACTCCCAGACATTGCCCGCCATATCGTAGAGACCGTAACCGTTTGGAGGAAACATGCCGACAGGTGCGGTTCGTTCGTATCCGTCCGTCGCCAAGTTTTGCCACGGAAATTCACCTTGCCACGTGTTTGCCGCGGGTTTTCCGTTCGGCTCCATCTCATCGCCCCAAACGAAGTCGGCCCCGATCAAACCACCGCGCGCCGCGTACTCCCATTCCATTTCCGTCGGTAGCCGCTTGCCCGCCCAACTCGCATACGCTTCTGCATCTTCATAGGCGATCTGCACGACCGGGTGGTCCGGACGCGATCGAATCGAACTCCCCGGTCCCTCCGGAAAGCGCCATGAAGCGCCGGGTACGTATTCCCACCACGCAGACCAGTCGCGTAGATCGACCGGGCCTGACGTTTTGTGAAAGACCGCCGCGCCCGGAACGAGCTCTTCCGGTGGAACGCCCGGAAAGTGGCGTGGATCGAGGGGCCGTTCTGCAACGGTCACGTAGCCGGTCGCACGCACGAACTTCGCATACTCGCGATTCGTCACTTGGTAGACGTCGACCCAAAAGCCGGCGACTGTCACTTCGCGAACGGGAGCTTCCTCCGGATAGAACCTGTCCGATCCCATAAGGAACGTTCCGCCGGGCAATCTGAGCATGCTTTGCTCTGCAGCCACGCTCATGATTTGAACGCCGACATGAGGAACGCGATACAAGCAAGAGTAACCACTGCAGTCACGCACCATCCTGCAATTGAAAGCCGTACGCCGATCGGCCGAACGCCCGCACTCGAGCGGCTACGCGCTACCGCATTCATCAAAACGAGCGTAACCGGCGCGCACACGCCACCGGCGATCGATGCCCAGTAGAGAAGCCGAATGGATCCAATG
>JASHZC010000165.1 GCA_030042755.1 Vulcanimicrobiota bacterium
ACCAGGTCACGGAGTACGCGGTCCGCAAAAACACGCCGCTCAAGACGCTCTCTGTCTCCTTCGATTTTCCGACCAGCTGCGCCATGGATACCAACGGCGACTTTGCACTCGGAAACTACGATGGCGGCCAAGTCGCCATCTACAAAAACGCGAGCGGCACGCCCACCATTTACAGCACGGCGTTGGACGAAGAGTTCTTCGACGGCTACGACGGCCAGGGAAATCTCTTCGCCGACGGCTTTACCGGTGACCGTACGGGCTTCGCGCTTGTCGAGCTCCCGAAGGGCAGCACCAGCTTCAAAACGATCGCCACGAGCAACACTGTACGGTTCCCCGGCTCGGTGCAGTGGGACGGCACGTACCTCACCGTCTTCGATCAGTTAGCGGACAATATCTATCAGTACACCGTCAGCGGAACGACCGCAACGTTGGAGGGCACTATACCGCTCTCGGGTGTCGGCGACTGCGCGCAGACCTGGATCGTTAAGGGCCTTGTCTATTGCGGGGACGCGGGCAACAACGACGGCGAGGTTTTCAACTACCCGGCAGGCGGTTCGGCGGCTGCAGTATTTACGGGCAACTTTGTGGATCCGCTCGGCGTGACGGCAGCCGAAAAAACCAGATAGTCGCAACCACCTTATGCTAAGAGGTGCCCGTCTGAGCCGGCGACGACCGGTTCCCGCATCCTTCCGTCCGATTTGTGCACCAGGAAGCCTTGGTGACCGGATTCGCGATTCGGAGGCAGACCGAGGTTAGCCAGTGTCTCGTCGGTGCTCTTGTAGGTCACGCCGATCTTCAGCATCTGCCGCGCCTGGTCGGGTGTAGCAATATCGCGGCCAATCTCGCGGGCCATCCGAACGTGCCGCTCGATCATTTGCACGGTGGTCATTCGCACGCCCTTTTTTACGTCCCAGATGTTATCCTCAATGCCCGCACGCGTGTGTTGCCCAAGGGCGATCATCATCATCGAGATCGGGTGCGTCAAGCGGAAGGTCGTTTGATAGGTAAAAAAAGATCCGTGCGGCGTTCGGCGGACGATCTCCATCAGATCAAACGGGTTGGCGCCGCAAATCCCACCCCCGCCGGTGCTGAAGAAACCGTTCATCGGCCCCATGTACTCGCCTCGACGAATCATCCTCTCCACGAGCTCGAGCCCGTGAACATGCGGAAGCGCGAAATACGGCTGTATCCCGTGCTCGACGCAAAGCTTAGTCTCCTCGACATAGAAGTCCGGGGTTGCATCCGCGACCATGTTGGAAATTCCGTGCATCGAATCTTCGTTGCACAGGCGCGTTCCTTCGAACACGTCCATTGGGTGCAAGGCGGTCAAGTCGTAGAGCGTCGTACCGCAGGAGACGGTTATCTGATCGGGCTTGGGATCGATGGTCGTTAACTTGTGACGCTGCTCGTACGTGCCGAAGGCCCCGACTTCGCCCGGCTCGGGCGCGAACGAGATCGACCCGCCCACTTGGAGGACCATCTTGGGCACGGCTTCGCGCAAACGCGCGATCTGCTCGCCGTATTCCTTAAAGTTCTTCGAGATATGCCCGGTCTTTGGATCGCGCACGTGGATGTGCAGGAGCGTCGCGCCGGCGTTGTAGCAATCTACGGCCGCCTGAACTTGTTCATCCCACGTGAGCGGGATATATCCGGGAGGGCCGTCCTGCGGCATCCACATCGGCCCGTATGGCGCTGCCGTTATCATTAACGGTGCCATGTTTTCCGGTAAAAGCGAATCATCGGTAAAATACGCCATTTTAAGAAGCTTCCTCTCTTCAATGGACGGCAGGATCTGTCGGCGGCTGCGTACCTTCGTTCGGACGGCCGAATCCTCATTTAAAATCCGTGGCGGGAGGCGGCTTTGAGCAGCGCCTGGTAAAATACGCGAATGGCCATCACGCTGGAGCGCGCGGTTCCGATCCTGCGCATCTTCGACGTAACAAAGGCGCGCGCGGGCGTAAGCGTCAGTTTGGGGCATTAGCAGGGCAAGCCGGGGGCGGCTGAGCATTAACACTCAGGAATCTCACAATCTATTTGCTACCAGATCGGAGCCATATGCGAAGCACAACACGCGCGCTAGCATCCGCCCTCGGATTTTCATTGGCCCTGACCGCCTGCGGGGGTCAGAACGCCTCCCTCCCCGGAGTGGGACCCGGGAGTAATGGCGTCGCGCCCGAGTCATCGGTGCGCGCGGCGTCTGCAGACAAGCCCTTGATCTCGATTCCCAGGTTGTCCGGCGACCTCGCGTACACCGACGTAGGCCGTCGCCCGGCGAACTCGCCGGTTCGGGTGTCGCTGACGCTTCGCTACAATCATCAGGCCGAACTCGACCGCTTCGTCGCAATGATCAGTGCGCCGCACTCTCATTCGAGGCGTTTCCTCACCCGCCAGCAGTTCGATGATCGCTATGCACCGACACCGCGACAAGAGCAGCGCATCGTACAAGCCCTGCAGCGGGCGGGCTTTACGATCGTGCAACGCTTTGCCAATCGTACCATCATCGATGCTGCTGCGCGCTCGGCGGTCGTCGAGCATTTCTTTTCAACTGAGATCCACAACGTCCACCAGGGCACGTACGGCGAACGGTACACGAACTTCGCGCCCGCGACGGCGCCGCGTGAGATTGCACCGCTCGTACGCGACATCTCACTCAACAACTTGATCGTCGTCCGCACCGGCCCGCAGCCGGACGCGCGACGTCATCGTCCGTCGCCGTCGCCGTCGCCCACCCCGACGACGCGCCCGAGTCCGACGCCCACCGCCAGCCCGACGCCGAAGCCCACTGCAAGTCCGACGCCGACGGCCAGCCCGACGTCAACGCCGAGCGGCGGCTGCAACGGCGCTCCGGCGGACAACGGGCCTCTCACGAACTCTTACGGAACGCTGGCCACGGGCGTGGCTAAGCCGTTTGACTTCCCCGTGCAGCACGGATGCAACGGCGCCGGCTACACGGCCGCGATCGCGATCGATGACCCGGTAAACACGAGCTACCTCGCCACGTATCTATCTGCTGCGGATGTGACCCAGACGGGCACCGTTACCAATGAAGCCGTCGACGGCGGGGGCAAGGGCGACGATGCCGAGACGGATCTCGATGTTCAAACCATATCCGGGCTCGCTCCGGGAGCGAACATCATCGTCTACGATATGGGCTCGCTTGGAGATCAGCAAATCGAAGACACCTATAATCAGGTGCTCACCGACGGCAAGGCTACGGCCGTGAACTCCTCGTTTGGCGGATGCGAGTCGAGTGACGTTCCATTCGCAGACTCGACGAATGCCATCGCGGAACAAGGTGCTTCGGAGGGCGTTGAGTTCTCGGCCTCGAGCGGCGACTCGGGAAGCAACGAATGCGGCTCGGAAGGCGTTAGCACGCCGGCCGGCGATCCGTACTTCTCGTCGCTCGGAGGCATCGACTTCACCGAATCCAGCGGCGGAGTCCTGACCAGCGTCACGATGGGCAGCGTCGACGGTTATGCCGGAGGCGGCGGCGTGTCGACCGTCTTCGCGCTGCCCAGCTACCAGAGCGGGATCACCGGCATGATTACGTCGGGGCGCAACCAGCCCGACATCTCGCTACCGTTCTTCCCCGTCGCGGTGTACACGGGCGGGAGTTGGGGCGAGTACCTGGGCACGTCGTGGTCGTCGCCGGCCTCAGTGGCGCTGATCCTCGAAGCAAACGAGCTTCACTCCACGAAGCTGGGCTGGGTCGATCCGACGATATACAGCCTCTTCTCGCAGACCGGCTACGACACGTACTACACGCCTTGCACATCGGGTAGTAACGGCGCGTACTCGTGTAGCGCCACGCAATACAATCAAGCCGCGGGGATTGGCGCCCCGAAGGGCTGGGCTCTGGCCAACGCGCTTTAGATTCGGTCCACGATAAATGGAATGGGGGGGCGTTTCGACGCACCCCATTCCTCATCTAGTTCGAGGGAAAGACCGTTCTCCAGTCTCGTTTCATGTCCACGACGAGCCAGCCTCTCGATTTAGCCTCATCAAGCGCCTCGCTGAGTTTGCCGAATGGTGAATGAGCGTCGTACGCATACTCGCGATCCGAATCGGTGTGGTGCACGAGTAGTATCAAGCGCGCTCCGCTGCCGCCGGCGGTCCATTGCAGCATTTCGAGGTCGCCGTCAGAGTTTCCAAACGCCGCAATGGGCTGCTGTCCGATGTACTCGTGGATCCCGACCGGTTTCCCTATGCCGTCATCAATGAGGTTGATCTGCGGGGTACGGATTAGAACCGGCTGACCGTCGCGCATTTCGAACTTCGTCTTCAGCGAGCTGCCGACGACGCGGCGCAACGGCACGCCGTAGACGCGCTCCGCCCACGGACGTACGAACTCCATGCCGCCACCGGTGACGATGTAGACGTCAAAATCACTCGCCTTTAAGTACTGGATCAGCTCCAGCATCGGCTGGTAGACGCATTCCGTGTAGAGGCGATTGAAACGCGGGTGTCGAGCCGTTTCGATCCAGTCTTTGGCCGTTTCGGCAAACTCCTCGGTCGTCATTCCGCATTGAGTCGCCGCGAGCAGTTCCATAAGGCCCGGCACGCCAGCCGCTGCCAGCCCGGCTAGGTCGTTCTCCAAAACGAACTTGAAGGGCGCCGTGGTCTTCCACTCCGGATGGTCTGGAGCAAGCTTTCTGACGTCGTCGAGCAGGAACGCAAGCTGCGTGTACATCGGCTGTTCGACCCACAACGTTCCATCATTGTCGAATAGCGCAACGCGGTCGGGCTCGCGCACGTAGTCCGGGCTTCCTTCAGACGTTACCCGTTTTACGAAATCAACAATGGCTTGCTTTGTGGCTCCATCGTTCCAGGACGGCAGCGGATCGGGCGTCATGCGGAGTTCCTCAGGCCGGGAAATATGTCCAGGGACATATTACGCATAATCTCTTGCGCTTGGGCGCCGGTGATGTCGGTATCGCGCGGGATATCCGGAACGTTTGCACCCAGGCTTTTCTCAAAGGCAAGGATTCCGAAGAAGATCCCCTTGCCGAGAACGGAGAGCGGCAGGTTTGGTGGGAGGAGTGCAGCGTTGAATGCCGGCACCGGTTGCGGTGTAACGTCCGGCCATTGCTCGGGGGGCCTCGGCGTACCGAGCGACAGAACCGGCGCGATGTCCGCAGCGATGGTATCGCGCGCGGTCAGCGGCGGTCCGAGCGACCATCGCTCGCGCAGCGTTCGTATCACCGACGTATGCCGGTACTCTTCGGTAACGACGCGGCGAGCGGGAATCCACGCGGAGATCGCGACTGCCGGCACTCGCTGGCCCGACCGGTCAAAGGTAAACCCCATCTGGCCCGGCGGCGATGAAGAGTCCGGGGGCGGAGCCGGCGGCGGGCCGACGTGATCGTACGTGCCGCCCGCTTCATCGAACGTAACCAGGAGCAGCGTGTTGAGATAGTTCGATCCGCTTGATGATGACGAGGTCCTAACCGCGCCGTAAACCTTCGCAAGCAACGCTTCGCCGCCGAGCAACGAAGAGGGAGGATCCCACGGTAAGCCGTGCAGTAAGGCGGAGATCGGCGGATGCATGTCGTTATGGCCGTGCCACAAATTGGGTTCGATAAATGCATAGTTGGGGAGCCGGCCGTTCTTCGCGTCCTCCAAAAAGTCTTCAACCGTAAAGAAGTTTGTTGCAAAGCGGCTGTGGAGGCGCGAGGCATGAATGATGCCCGTCATCGAGGCGGGGCTGGGAGCATCGCAATACACTCGCCAGGTGAGGCCTTTTGCTTCCAGTCGCTCGAAGATCGTCTCTGCGGTATTGTGAACGGGAAAGGCGTCGGCCGGCGGAAAGTTGATGACGTATCCCGAGGCCGTCGCAGCGTGAAAGAACGAGCGGTTCGTAAACGTCTGCGACGGCACTTCGCAGAACCAGTGATCGAACGTGGCGAATCCCCGTGCCAGGGTCGAAGTTACCGGCAGCTGCGCAGGCGTGTAGCCCGTCATGATCTGGGCGTACTCTTCGTAGGTTGGCTGGCGCCCTATCTCGGCCGTGAACGCGCTGATATAATCGGCGACAAAGCCGTCCATCGTGGGTTGCTGCCCCGCGCTCGGCGCGTTGAAAGGAGCGACCATTTTCGACAGCGGCACGAACCGATTCTTCGGATCCTGCACGCCGAAGAGATCGGTGTTGATGTGGGGATACTCTTCGCCCGGGTCCGGCTTGGGCGTGTTCATATTTGCGGCGACGCCGTACGATATGACTTTGCGGCCGGCACCGTGCTCGGCCCAATCGGGGATCGGATTCGTCAGGACCTTGCCGACGACGCCCTCGAACGACTCGACTTCACCCGGGCCGTAGAGCCGGCCCAGGACGTTGTCGAACGAACGATTTTCAAACATGACGACGACGATGTGATCGAGCGCATTTTGACGGTCGGCGATCGCCTTCGTGCTTTGGGCCTCCGCGACGCGCGGCAGCGCGCCGCCGACGGCCGCCATTCCGACGCATTCGGTGAAACGGCGGCGCGTAATCTTGCTGGAATGCAGATCGGGCATGCTTCGACCTCCAAGCAATCGCACGGCTGCCCCGCGCAATTGCTCGCTTCCAACCCGCTTGGAATAATCCTATTTCTTAAATGAAGGCCGGCGCCGGAGGTCACCCGTGAGCGACACCACCGCAATCGATATTCTGCTCGAGCCCGATGCCGCGATGTTGCAACACGCGCAGGCGGCAAATGCGCGCCTTCTCAAAGCTTTCCCGAAAGGTTACGCCCTGGACGCCGCGCATCAGCCCCACATCTCGTGCCTGCAACGGTACGTGAGGACCGATGCGCTCGAAAACGT
>JASHZC010000166.1 GCA_030042755.1 Vulcanimicrobiota bacterium
TCATACGCGTGCGCGCTCAGTTGCTCCGCGAGTATCCGCTCGTCGCCGCCGTCGTCGATCAAAACCTCGTCGAGATCCGGAACGCGTTCGAGTGTCGCGCGATGACCGGGCAACGTCAGCGCGTCGACACGCGCGTAGCGCGTTCGCAGCGCGCGGGCTACGACCGACGCGACCAGCGAATCTCCGATTCCGCCCCCGGCGCAATACAACAGCGCGCGCGTCATGCGTCGGCTGGCTCGTCGAGCGCGCGCGCGAGCTCGCGTGCGTACATGCCGTCCAGAAATTGGGCGCGAGCCAGCGACCGCACGAACTCCGGAGCGCGTTCGCTCGTAGCAACGCCGGCGTAGAGCGCCAACATCGAATCGGGCAAGAAATAACGTGCGCGTAGCAGATTCATCGGATGCGCACCGGTCGCCATGCGCACGCGCGCCGACGGCTGTTTGTCGAGGAACTTGCGCGCCATACGCGCTCGCTCCAGCACCTTGCGCGTTTCAACTTCCAGCGTGTTGTCGGTTGGCGGTTTGATGTGCCAAAGATACGCATCCCACGAAAATTTCCAGGCGATGCCCGCATCGCGCAGCCGAACGCCGAGTTCCGTGTCCTCCCAACCGTAGAGGCGAAAGACCTCGTCGAAGCCGCCGACGGCCTCGATCGCGTGTTTAGGAATGGATACGTTGCACGTGCAGAAGAACGCGCGCGAATAGTTGGCAAACGTCGGCTTTGGAAAAACGTCATACGACGGAACGTTGATGATTGGGCCGTTGACCACCAGGTTTGAGCTGGCGTGCGCGGCCTCGTGCGCTGCGAGAAAACCGGATGGAAATTGAACGTCGTCGTCGGCGAAAAGAACCAAATATCCGTCGGCTGCAGCGATGCCGGCATTGCGGGCTTTGCCCCGATTGGGCTCCGGCTCGTACACGTATCGCACCGGATAGCGCCCCCGATCGCCTTGCCGCTGCGCTACCCCCTTGGTATCGTCGCTCGACCCGTTGTCGGCAACGACGACTTCGAACGAGGGCGCGGCAATCTGATGCTCGAGCGACGCGAGCGCGCGTTCAAGGTACGATGCACGGTCCTTCGTGGCGATGACAACGGAAATGCGCATGTAATCGGTAGTAGCTTCGCTTACGAACCTGCGAGCTGGATGAGCGATTCGGCCATGCGGTCGGCAGCCCCCACATGATCCGCGTACAGGGCGCCGAGGCGCTCCCGGCTACGTTCGAGCCAGGCGGTGTCGTCGAGCCGCTCCAACGCTACGCGGGCGACCCGGCCAGGAGTTACCGTCCCGTGCAGCTCGCAAATCAGTGATTCGCCGGCGTCCATGTTGGGTTGCGTGTGGAACTCGAACCGGCGCGAGACGCCCACGGCGGCAGCGCGCTTGAGCGGAACGCCGACGAGTGGAATGCGATCCAAGTAGGTGAGCGGGCCATTGAACGTGATCAATTCCGGTGCGTTCAGCGGCGTGATCGTGATCATCGGAACGCCGAGTGCCGCGAGCTCGATGCATTTCGTTCCCGGAATCGTCACGACGAGCTTCGCGCGCATAGCAGCCGAGAGCGCGTTGCGAAGGATCGGAAAGCGAATCGATCCGTCGCTCGAAGCCGCATACGCGCGGCTGCCTTCTTCGATGACCTGACCGCGCTGCGCCCATACCCGCGGATGCCCGCCGCGCTCGATCGCGGTACGAACGTCTTCCAATGGCGTGAACGGCGAAAGTCCGAACGCCAACCTCACGTCCGGGCGCTCGCGCGCGATGCGGAGCGCCATCGTAAAGTAAAACGGAATCAGGTTGTCGACTTCATATCCGCGCGAACCCGGCATGATGAGGATCCCACCGGCCGGCGCTCCCTCTTCGAGCGGTTGCTGCGCTTCGATCAACGCGCCGTCGATTGCCAAATTGCCGACGGTAACGATCCGGTCGGCCGGCGTCTGCCACGACGTCAGCTGATCGGCGTTCTTCTTGTCGACGGCAAAAAAGCGCGCGAACCGTTCTCGATATGCGCGCTTCGAAAACTTGTACGTCGAAGCTACCCCGCGAAGCCGCGCGTGCAGGCGCAGCGCGTGCATGAGATCGCCGCCGAGATATTGGACGACGTCTACGCGGTCGGGCAAACCCTGCGCATCTCGCCCCAACGCAACGCGGACGTACGCTTTCGTATCGTACACGTGCGCGCTAGGGAAAAGACGCCTTGCAAGTTCGGGCTCATATCCGGTCGCATAGTCGTCGGGCACGCAGAACAGATGAACGTCGAGCGACGGATCCCTCTCGTACAGGCGGCGTACGAGCGGACGGAACCAGCCGGCGACCTCTCCCGGACCGTTTGCGGTAAACGCGATCCTCATGAGCCTGCGCTACGAACCGTATCGCGCGACGATCTCGTCGATGATGTCGGTCGTGGAGCGGCCCGCCGCGTGCGGAGCCAACCGCACTTCCCCTCCGTGAGCGATCACGACCGCCCGCTCGGGAAGCTCTTCCTCGCGGTATTGCGCGCTTTTGACGTGCACGTCCGGACGAATACGTTCGATCAAACGCTCGGGCGTGCGCTCTCCGAATCCAACAACCACGTCGACGCTGCGCAGCGCGCGAAGCAGCACGGCGCGTTCGTCGAACGGAACGATCGGCCGCCGTTCGCCTTTGAGCTCGCGGACGGAATCGTCGGTGTTCAGCCCTACGACGAGCGCGTCGCCCTGCGCGCGCGCCCAGGCAAGATACGAAACGTGTCCGGCGTGCAGCACGTCGAACACGCCATTGGTAAACACCACGCGCCGGCCGCGCGCCCGCTGTTCGCTGCGCCACGCTTCGGCCGCGTCGATGCTTAAAAGTTCTCCGAAAAACTCAGGTGCGTGCATGATCGATCAGCGCCAAAATTTCGTCGCCGCTCGCCGTTGCGGTTCCAAGCTTTTCAACTACGGCACCGGCCGCAAAGTTCGCGAGCTGCATCGCGCGTTCGATCGACGCGCCGGCTGCTAACGCAAGCGAGAGCACCGCGATGACCGTGTCACCCGCACCCGAGACGTCGAACACTTTGCGCGCAACCGATGGAATTTCGAACCGTTCGCCGGCCGAACCGAACAGCGACATCCCGTGCTCGCCGCGCGTGATCACCACGTACCGGCAGAGCAGCCGCGCCAAGAGTCGCGCACCCGCGCGCTCGAGCGAGGAATCGTCGACAATGGCAATACCGGTAGCCGTTGCCGCTTCCTGAACGTTCGGCGCTACGCACGTGACGCCCGTATACAGGTCGACGTTTTGCGGCTTGGGATCGGCGAGCACGAGCGGACAGCTGCGCGCGGCTTCTACGATTTCCGCGCAGAGCAGCCCCTTCGCGTAATCGCTCAGAATCACCGCATCGCACGACGGTGCGCGCTCGCGTACGTGCGCAGCGATGCGATCGCGGTCCGCGGCGCGCAACGGCGCCGGATCTTCCCAGTCCGCACGAACGACCTGCTGGTTGTGCGCGACGATGCGTGTCTTACGCGTTGTTGGGCGGTCACCGACGGTCATGACGCCGATGTCGTCGACCGACTCCTCTCGCAACATCCGCCGAACGTCGTCGGCAAACGCATCCTTGCCGACCGTTCCGACGAACTCCACGCGAGCACCGAGCGAAACCAGGTTGTTCGCGACGTTTCCGGCTCCACCCAGCGTAAACGAGTGATCGGTAACGGCGACCACCGGAACCGGGGCCTCGGGCGAGATCCGCGTGACCGCACCCCAGATCCATTCGTCGATCATCAGATCGCCGACGACCATGATTTGACGTCCGCGCATGCGATCGACGAGCGCGCGCGCGTCGTCCGACAGGAGCGTTGCACTCACGCGATGTGATCCTCGAAAATCAAGCGCTGTTCGACCAGATCGCAAATGATGTGCGCCATCACTTGATGCACTTCTTGCACGATCGCGGCGTAGCCGTCCGGTCCCATGAGCGCGAGATCGCTGAATTGCATGACCGCTCCGCCGCCGTTTCCGGTAAACGCAACGGTTGTCGCGCCCTTCTTTTTCGCAGCCTCGAGCGCGAGCACGATGTTGCGCGACGTTCCACTGGTCGTCATGCCGATGAGCACGTCGCCCGGTTGAACGAACGCCTCGACCTGCCGTGCGAACACGTAATCGTATCCGTAATCGTTGCCGACGCAGGTAAGCGTCGATGTGTTCACCGACAGCGCTTCGCTGTTCAATCCCGGTCGCTCGCGCAAATATCGACCCGAGAGCTCCGCCGCCATGTGCTGCGCCTCGGCGGCACTGCCGCCGTTTCCGCACCAGTAAACGCGTTTGCCGGCGCGCAACGCTGCCACGATCGCATCGACGATTGCGCCGACTTCCCGCTTGTAGTGCGGTGCGTCGAGCAAGCCGGTACGATCTGCGAGCAACGCATCGAACGAACGCCGTGCCTTATAATCAACCGTCACGGAGCGATCCAAAACAGCTCGTCACCTTGCGAAACCAGATCGCTGTTTTCGGGCACGATCCGAACGATCGTTCCGGAAAATTCGCTTTGGATTTCGTTGAAGAGCTTCATCGCTTCGACGATGCATAGGACGTCGCCGACCTCAACGCGATCGCCGACGGTTACGAATGGTTCGGAATCGGGGGAAGAGGAGCGATAGAACACGCCCGTCAGCGGTGCGGTCACGCGCTTATAGTTTGCGGGGGTGGCTGGAGCGCCGCTCGACCCATCGGAAACCGCGGCCGATGCAACGCCGGCGGCTGCCGGCGGCACGACAAACTGCGCGCCGGCTTCGCGCCGCACCAACTCGTAGACGGCGTCGCCGACCTTCACCTTGATCCGGTCGAGATCGTGCTCGTGCATGATGTCGAGCAGCGAACGGATCGTAGCGGACTCGTCTTCTTGTGCCATTATCCGGCCTTTTCGCCGAGAGCTGCGGCAACGTCTGCCGCCCGGCCGAGCGCGAGCCGCCGGTCGGTCCGATCGTGCAGATCGCGCAGCACGAGTTCGCCGGAAGCTAGTTCGTCACTCCCGAGAATCAGCGCGAAGCGCGCGTTGTTCCGATCCGCAATCTTTAGGTGTGCGAGCAGCTTACGGTCGTCGTAATCCATGAATACCGGCTGCGCGATCGTTCTCCGCAGCTCGTCTGCCAGCGGAACCAATATCGCGCGAGCCTGCGCTCCAAGCGCAATCGCTTGAATGCCGGTTCGCGCGGGCACGCTATCCCGGCCCGAGGCGTCGAGCATCATCAGAAAGCGCTCGAGGCCGAGCGCAAACCCGACCGCCGGAACGTCGGGTCCGCCAAGCGAGCGCACCAGATCGTCGTATCGCCCGCCACCGCACACGGTCGATTGCGCGCCCAGTACGCTCGACGTTATCTCGAACACAGTGCGCGTGTAATAGTCGAGTCCGCGCACGATTTGCGCATCGACGACGTACGGAATCGACGCTGCGTCGAGGTATCCGCGCAACGCGGCGAAGTGTTCGCGGCACGCGTCGCACAGCACCGACTCGAATGTCGGTGCGCTTTGCACGAACGGGCGATCGCGTTCGTCTTTGCTATCGAGCACGCGCAGCGGATTTCGCTCGAGCCGCCGCTGCGAGTCGGGTGAAAGTTCGTTCGCGTGCGGGCGAAAGTGCGCGAGCAATGCCTCGCGATAGCGTGGACGGCACTCATCGTCACCGATCGAATTGATCCGCAACCGTGCATCCGTGATACCGTAGCCTCGTGCCAGTTCCCAGGCGAGCGAGATCACTTCGAAATCGGCCTCCGGCCCGGCATAGCCCGTGCACTCGACACCGAACTGGTGCGCCTGGCGGTAGCGACCTTTCTGCGGTCTCTCGTAGCGGAAGA
This sequence comes from Vulcanimicrobiota bacterium, assembly GCA_030042755.1. The sequence goes on from JASHZC010000166.1 coordinate 5,806, forward strand.
TCGGTCCGATGTAATAGAGTCGCTGCGGACCCTGTGCGAACAAATTGTGCTCGATTGCGGCGCGCATCACGGGTGCCGTCCACTCCGGCCGCAGCGTCATGCTGCGGTCGCCCTTGTCGGTGAACGTATACATCTCTTTCTCGACGATGTCGGTCGTCTCACCAACGCTGCGCACGAAGAGTTCCGTTGCCTCGAACATAGGCGTGCGGATCTCGCTATAGCCAAAACGAGACGCCAGCGCGTGAATACGCGATTCGAGTTCGAACCAGGCGCGCGAGGAAGGGGGAAGGATATCCTGTGTGCCGCGAGGTGCGGTAATGTTCGACGGCATGGCCTAGTCCGGTTCTGATTGCGGCAACGGCGGGCCTCTAGGGTCTAGATACGGACCGCTGCCGGCGTGAACGTGCGTCTATGCGACCGTGGATCGCCGTAGCGCTCGCACTCGCACTGGCCACGATCGCGCCGGGCTTCGTGCGTACTCTCCTCGCGTGCTTCGCGAGCATCGTGTTCGAAAGCGCCCCCTATCTCGCGGCTAGCGCGCTGCTCGCGCCGGCAGCCGGCCGTTACGCACGATGGATTTCGGCGTACGTCGGCTGCGGCTGCGGACGCGGTCCGTCTGCGCGCTCCATTCCGGCTGCGATCGCAACGGCGGCGCTCTTCGGCGCACCCATTGCGTGCGCGCGGCTTTGCGCGGCCGCCGTGTTTTCGCGATGGGTGCCTCGGGATGCGCACGCAGAACACGCGCCGGATCTTCTCGGCGAATTGCGCGCTTTGGCGCCGGCGGCGATCGTGGCCGCAACCGTTGCGGCGCTCGCGCACTCGCTTCGACTCGACCGCCTATCGCCTGCACTCGAATTCGTCGCCGGTGTCGCGCTCGGCGCGCTCGCGTCTCCGTGTGCGCTGGGTGGCGTTGCTCTCGCGGCATCGTTGCGTGCGACTGCACCGGTCGCTGCGCTCGGCGTTCTCTGTACTGCCGGCGTCATCGACGTGTACGCGTTGCGGCGCTGCGACGCGCACGAGAGCGCGAGCGATCCTTGGGCATATGGCGCGCTTGCGATGGCCTGCGCTATCGTTACAGCTCGCGGCGGTGCGTCGCTCGTACATCCGCGCATCGCGCCGGCGCTTGCGCTCGTCGCATGCTATTGCATCGTCTCGGCATGGCGCACGCGCGATCGCTCGTCGCTCGCGGCACGCGTGTTTACGGGCGTGGTTCTTGCGGCGATCGTGATCGGCGCGCCCCCACCGATGTACCATGCAACCGAAACGACCCTCGCCGGGGCCTTTGCAGGCGAGCGCGTCGACTTCACCGGCGTCGCCGTGCACGAGCGGGGACGCTCGGCGCTGGTGCGCTACGCGATCACATGCTGCCGCGCAGACGCCGCACCGATCGTGCTCGCGATCGATCGCAACACCGCGCGCATTCAAGGAACCTGGATGCACGCGATCGGCGTATTCGAAGACGACGGGCGATCGCTGCGCTTACACGTTGCGCGGCTCATCCCAGTCGCTCCGCCGAGCGATCCGTTCGTGTATCGCTGACGCTATCTCGAAGCGTCACGTTCGAACGTGTCATTCCGGACACCATGTTGGCGCCACATTTAACGTTAACGCTCAAGGTCGACCAAGCTTCGTTCGTCAACGTTAACGGCATGCTCGAATCTGTCGTGCTGATGCGCAGGCACTCGCCTGATTGGACGACGCTGGCCGAGGATTACCACCGCGGGCGCCCGATCGATACGCGCCGCTACGTACCAGATCACGAGATCGCTGGATTTCCGCCGCAGATCGACGAGTTGATCGACCGTTGGAACAAGCATTTTGCGATCGATTACTTTACGTGTCGCGCCAAGCTCGCCGAACTCTCCACGCAAAACGTTGCGGCGATCCGTCGCTCGGAGAGCCTTTCCTATGTCGAGCGCGAGGCGGTCGTCGAGCTCGCGCACGAGAAGGAATTCTTGCTTTTCTTTCACGATGACGACGATCTCTTTGCCGACGATCTCTTCGAGCGCGTGAGCCCGATTGCGACCGTCGACGTCGATACGCACGTGTTTCCGCTCGTGCGCGTGCACGCCGACCTATTCACGTTCGTGCGCGACGGCAGCAGCGCAGAGTTCGTTTGGGGACCCACGAAGCCGTTTGACTTTCGCTTTCAGAGCAACAATTATGCGTTGAGTTCGCGCATCTGCACCGAAGACGTGCTGCGCGAGATGAAGGATCATGTCGAGGCATCGCGCTACGCACAAAGCCACGGGATGAGCGAGCGCGTGTACCCCTACGTCATCAGCGCGACGGTGAAAACGCCCTGCTCCGCGTCGATCCTGCCGGGGCTAAGCAATATGAGGAAATTTCGCAACGGTATGCTCGCGTTTGCCGATCGGTTCGCGAATCCCAACTTGCCGCCGCGCTACCGCTGGCTGCAAGCACCGCTTCCGGCGATGGCCGAGCTGTTTCGCGCAGCCGCGGCGTAACGTCTCACGCCGCGTGCGTGGTGCGCGGTTCGAGTAACTCGACCGGAATGCCGTTCGGATCCTCAACGAATGCGATGGCGCGCTTGCCGCTCGGCGACTTGTAGACGTCTTTGAGAATCTTCACGCCGCGTTCGCGCAGCTTCGCGATGTACGCGGCCAGGTCGCCTTCGACTTCGAGGGCCAAATGTTCGTAGCGATTGCCGATCTCATACGGCGGATGCTGTTCGAGATCGTAAACCAGTTCGATGTATGCATCCCAGTTCGACCCAACGAAAGCCATATCGGCGTTGCCCGGATAATGGAACGGACCGTCGAGCAGCTTGAGCCCGAGCTTTTTAGTGTAGAAGTCGATCGACTCGTCCATGTTGTTGACGAAAATCGACGTGTGAAGAAAGCGAGGCATATACGTCCTCCTAGTGCAGGAAATAACGGTACGTCGAGAAGACGAGCGAAACGCCGAGCCGGTCGGCTGCTGCGATCACCTCGTCGTCGCGAACCGATCCACCGGGGGCAATGACGGCGCTGCAGCCGCTGCGCGCCGCCGCTTCCAAACCATCCGGGAAGGGAAAGAACCCATCGCTCGCGCACGCCGCGCCGCGCGCTCCGTCACCGGCGCGGTGCGCTGCGATGTTCACCGCACTCACCCGGTTGGTCTGACCGGCACAGATTCCGCGCGTCGTGCCGCCCTGCGCTATGACGATTCCGTTCGATTTCACGTGACGCACCACGTCCCACGCGAACGCGAGGTCGTGCCATTCTTGCCCCGTCGGCCTTTGCTTGGAGACAACGCGCCATTCTTCAGCCGGCGCTTGCGGATTGTCATCTTCCGCAAGCACGCCGCCCAGTGCGCTGCGCACGCGCAATTCGCGCGCCAATTCGTCGGGCAGCGACGCAGGAAAGCGCATGACGCGGAGGTTCTTCTTTTTCTTGAGCACGTCGAGCGCATCCGGATCGAAGTCC
>JASHZC010000167.1 GCA_030042755.1 Vulcanimicrobiota bacterium
TTGACAAATCCCGAAAGACCCGTCGCATTGGCGTCGGCCCCACCTCCGCCGGCGTAGATCTCGATCTCTTGCTGGCCGAGGTTACTCAAGCCGCTCGAAGGGTAATTGTCGAACGAGCGATTGACGGGGATTCCATCGTATTCGTAACCGATCTGATCGTAATAGCCCCCGCGAATGTAAACCGTTTGATTGACGCCGACTTGATTGGGCGGAACGTACGCCCCCGGCATCGCGGCGATCGCGGAGTAGGCGTTATTGATGCCGCCCCCGCCGCCAATCGGTGCGGCAGCAGCGGCGGTAGCGGAATCAACCGAATAGACGTCGGTTCCGGTGCCGGCGCGAACGGGGCTCATCGCCGAGCGTGACGTAACGCGCGCGATTGTTTTGAGGTTCTTTTGCATCGCGATCGGCACAGACTGGCTCTGATCGGCAAAGACGGCGATGCCTGCGATCGACTCGGTTTCGTACTCCGTCTTCGTTGCCGCGATCGTGTACGTATCGGGTACGAGCGAGATGAACGCAAAGCGTCCCGCAGCGTCGGTCGTCGTCGCCGCTTGTTGCGACGGGCTCGTGATGACGATGCGAACGCCGGCCAACGGCGCTCGCGTGGCGGAGTCGATGACTTGACCGGTGATGGAACCCGTCGTGCCGGCCAGCGCGATCGCAGGTGTCAGCAGCGCTAGAAGAGCCAGGAGCGAAGCAATACGATTCATGCGCCCTCCGGGAAACCACTATTTGTACGGATTACGGCTGTAAGGTAGCGCCTTCCCGCCGTCGACAACGACGTCGTACTGCACGCCCACAGCTCGTTTCGTAAGCAAATTCACCATTGCGCCCATGGCATCGATGTGCGTCACGTGCACGGTGGCGAACAACGATTTTCCAGGCTGAAGACGGCCGACGGAGACAAGACGTAACAGGTACGCGCCTCTCGTGCGGTAGCCTTTACCGCGATACATCAGCAGCGTGCCGATGCCGTGCTCGTTCACCACGACCGAACTGCGCTCGTCAACGGCGAGCGCAGTAATCGTGCCGGTTGGCAGATGATGATCGTGCTCCAGACGCGCGAGAAACGCTACGGTGCGACCGAAACGGTCGCGCCTCACAAAGTGCGTGTCTGCGATCACATTGTGCAGCGGCGGCCACGCCAAGTAACCAGTCGTAAAACTGATTTCTGGCTCGAACGGATTGCGAAGCGCATTCCTTGTCGTGACTTGATACGCGTCGTCATTGCGATGCAGCGCGTCGGCGGCAACCGAATCGTAGACGTATTGACCTTGCACGGCGAGTCCGGCACTCGTTCCGCCGACTGCGCCGCCACGGCTCAACACGCGCTGAATTGCGGTAACGAATGCGGAGCCTTTCCACGCAACGTAGTGGGCTTGATCTCCGCCGCCGAAAAATACGACGCTCGCGTGGTCGATGATTGGTACGAGCGCGTCGAGTTGATGCCGCGTGACACAACCTGGAATGCCGATCGTACGTACCGAGGCGAATGGGCCCAGCGGTTTGATGTAGGGCGTGTAGGCGTTGTCGTTTATGGAGGCCGTCAGAACGACGACGTTGCCGAACGGCGCCGAGGATCCGCCCGAGAGCGTGCGATGCAACCAGTGCCACTGCGCATCGATATCGCTGCCACCTCCCTCGAGTATGAGTGCGGGGCCGTGTAGCGTCTTGTCCGCCGGCGATAGGCCCTGCACCGGCCAGATTTTTGGCGCGCACGAGGTGCCGCCATCAGCGCAGGCGGCGAGCATCAACGCGCCGATGAGAACTGCCGCACCACTGCGCCGCTGAGTCACATCGCCGGTCCTTCCTGCGTTGCGAGCAGATTGGGGCTTACCCCGCGGAGGGTTCGTCTGTGATTAACGTTCGCGTTTTCGTCCTGATGGTTGGCGCTCTCATTCTTTCCGGAGCTGCGGAGAGCGATACAGTTGCGCCGCTTTCCCGGTACTTGATGAATCCTGCGGCCGAGATCGCACTCGCGCGCAGCGCAGCACCCGCGTCCATTTCGAACGATGCGACGATCCTCGTTCTCGGTGCGCAAGGCTACACCGTCGCGCATGAGGGAAAGGACGGATTCACGTGTCTCGTCGAGCGGGCTTGGATGCAACCGTTCAACAAGCCGCATTTCTGGAGCCTCAAAGTCCGCACTCCGGTCTGCTACAACGCGGCGGCTTCACGAACCGTTCTTCTGTATACGTTCAAACGGACGGCCCTGGCTCTTAGCGGGGCGACAAAATCGCAGATCGAGCACGCATATTTGGCAGCGATCGCTGCGAAAACGCTGCCGGTCCCTCCGCCGGACGCGATGGCGTTCATGATGTCAAAAGAGCAGTACTTCGGAGACGAGGGCAAGTCATGGTATCCGCACTTGATGTTCTACATGCCAAGAGCGGACATGGCGAATAGCGGAGAGAGTTGGGGAGCCGATCTTCTTCGCTCGCCCGTGGTCTACGATTCGCAAGACATGATGCCCGAGCCATGGGCACAGTTTTTTATTCCCGTTTCACATTGGTCTGACGGGTCGGTCGCGCCGCTGTACTCAGGGACGTAGCAATCAACAGGCGAGCGTCCGGTGGCAACAGCCTATTCAAGAAGACGCCCGTAAGTAACGCGCTAAACGGCAGTGTGATAGCATAAAACCGCCATGAAATCGGAGGAAACAATGTTGCGGCATGGTTTTCTTTCTTTCGCCTCCGTCCTAACGCTTCTAACTGTCATCTTGCTGGGCAGCAACGCATCCGCTCAAATGATGGGCACGACTGCTCTTTCGGGAAATTGGTCAGTGCAGTCGACCGGCGATGAGTTTCAGCAAGGCACGGTGCGTTTGTCTCAGCAAGGATCGACGATCGTCGGAAGATTTACTCCCAGCGGCGGTCGCAGTATCGACGTTGACGGGAAACTCAACAACAACGTACTTTCCGGCACATTTAAAGTCTCGGGTGGCGGAGAGTCGGGTTGGATTACCTTATTCTTTGCCGAGAACGGCAGAGGATTTCGAGGAGAATGGGGCTATCACGGACGTCCGCCCAACGGACTGATCGTGGGGCGCAAACAGTAAGATAAGCGGCTTTCCCGGCGGTCGCGTAGTATACTAACGACCATGACGTGGAGACGCAAGACGTTTGCTTGCGTTGGCGCAGCCGTCATGGCGGGATTTTTCATTGCGGCCGGCATGGGA
>JASHZC010000168.1 GCA_030042755.1 Vulcanimicrobiota bacterium
CGTCGCAGCCACCGCCGAATCGACGCCGCCCGAGAGCGCGCATATGACCTTGTCGCTTCCGACCTGCGCGCGAATCTCATCGATCGCGCGGTCGACGAACGATTCCATCTTCCAATCTGCCGCTAGGCCCGCAATATGGTGCAAGAAATTTGCAAGCATCAGCGTCCCGGCTTGCGTATGCACTACCTCGGGGTGGAACTGCGTCCCGTACATCTTGCGCTCGGCGTCACCCATCGAGGCGACGGCGCAACGCGGCGTTGAGGCCAGCACGTCAAAGCCGTCCGGCAGCTCGATCACCGAATCGCCGTGCGACATCCACACCCGCGACTGTGCCGGAACGCCCTGCCAAAACGGGGATCCTAGCTCGGTAAGCGTCAGCGTGGCCGGCCCGTACTCCGCATGATCCAGCTTGACGAGCTTCGCGCCCAGGTTGCGCGCCAGAAGCTGCATGCCGTAGCAGATGCACAACATCGGCAGTCCGCTCTTCAAAATCGCCGGATCCAGGTCGGGCGCTCCCTCGACCAGCGTACTCTCCGGACCACCCGAAAGAATGAGCGCAACCGGATTGCGCGACGCGAGATCGGCCCACGTAACGTCGTAGGGCACGATCTCGCTGTAGACGCCGAGTTCACGCGCGCGCCGCGCGATCAGTTGGCTGTATTGCGCGCCAAAGTCGAGGATGAAAACCGTAGGGGGCACGATCGCGATATTCTACGTCGCAGCGGCTTTGGCTGCGTTGATCACCTCGTCGTATTTGGGCTCCGATGCGATCTCCGGAACGATCTCCACGTAGCGCAGCTTCTTGTCCGCACCGATCACGAAAATCGAGCGCATCAACAGTCCATTTTCCTTGATACGCACGCCGTAGTCATGGCCGAAGGCGTGGTCGTGATAGTCGGAGAGAACGTCGATCGTGACGTTGTCTGCGCCGCACCAGCGCACCATCGCAAACGGAAGATCCATGCTCACGATGTACGGCTTCACGCCGGCAGGCAATTCGCCCAGACGCTTATTGAACGTCCGCGACTCGGTAGCGCATGTCGGTGTGTCGAGCGAGGGGACTACGATCAACAATGCCGCGCGCTTTCCGCCGTCGGTCAGATCGTCGAGCGTTTTGACCGAAAGGTCTGCGGCGGACAGATGTAGTTCCGGCGCGTCTTCACCGGCTTTCAGGTGCGGGCCAAGCAGGGTTAACGGTTTGCCGCGCCCGGTGACGACTCCGGCGCGTTCGATCGTTTGGGTTGCCATCTCTAACCTCCGAAGGCCGAGCGTTTTCGCACCGGGCCAGGAAAATCCGCCCGCCGTGCGAGAGACGCGCACATGAACCGACGCTCGAATCCCGGGGCCAAGCAGCCGCATATTTTCTCTTTTGAAAAGGCCGAGTGGCTCGACGAACCCGAGCGCGAAGAATGGCTCCCGACGCCGGTGTTACTCGCGCTGCTCGACCTGCATCCCGGGCTGCGCGTGCTAGATTTCGGAACCGGCACCGGACGCTACGCGATGGCGATGGCACAAGAGCACGGGGACGTCCGCGTCGTCGCGTTCGACGTGCAACCCGAATTTCGCATGGTCGTTGAAACTCGCGCGCGCAACGCCGGTTTGCTGAACCTGCATGCGACCGATGGCATCGACGGAGTATTCGACCGCATCTTTGCGCTCAACGTGCTGCACGAGATTGGCGATGCCGACGTTTCCGCAATCCGCGAAGCGCTGACGCCCGACGGCTTCGCGGTGATCGTCGACTGGGACGCGGCCATCGAGAACCGACCCACCGGACCTCCGCGCGACCACGTCTACACCACGGAGGAAGGGATTGCGCGTCTACGAGCGGCCGGCTTCACCCATATAAAAAAGATAGAGGAGCCGAAGCTCCCCTATCATTATGTATTACGCGCCTTGCGCTAGGTTATCGGTACGACGGCCGGGATTGGAAGCAATCGCGACAATACACCGGCTTGTCGCCACGCGGTTGGAACGGCACTTCTGCCACTCCGCCGCACTGGCTGCAGGTCGCGCGAAACATCTCGCGCTGTCCGCCGCCCGTGCGTCCCGCGCCGCCGCGCCCGCCGCCGGCCGCTTTCCGAGCCGCCCGGCAATCCGGGCAACGGTTCGGCTTGTTCGCAAAACCCTTCATTGCGAAGAATTCTTGCTCTCCGGCGGAAAACGTGAACTGACGCGAGCAATCGACGCAGTTCAGGTACTCATCTTGATACATGGATAAACGAGGACTCCTTGGTCTTCAATGGTGGTGTGTTCTCGGAATCGACTCGTTTAGCCCAACAATGGGAACCAGACCGCGAAACCTAGACGCCTTAGGCTACCACGCCGAGACAAAAATCACAACTGTCCCTCAGGAAGGGACGGGCTAGGTCAGAATAGACGCTAGCCGGTCCTCGTCGCGAGCCATGACTAGCTCCATCGCGATGCGCTCGCCGACCGACACGTCTCGGCCCCAGCGATAGGCCGAATAGGGCGTGTAGCGCGTCCCCGGCGAGCCCGGAATGCGCAGCGAGACGTCGTAACAGACGAACTCTTTCGGCGGCCCCGCGACGATCGCGCACTGTAACGCAAACGGCCCGATCGCGCCCGGAGGGTTGGCTTCGCGCGCGGCGGCGACGAAACGCTCGCCCAT
>JASHZC010000169.1 GCA_030042755.1 Vulcanimicrobiota bacterium
TCGTTGATCGTTGCGAGCAGATACGATTGTGCCGCTTCGAAATCCATATCGCGCCGCTACCCGTCGGCGACCTGATTCGCGAGCAGTTCGAGCGCATGCGGAATGACGGCCGCGATGACGTCGAGTGACTCGGCAACGGCCTTCGGGCTTCCGGGAAGGTTGACGATAAGCGTACGGTGACGGACGCCGGCGATTGCGCGCGACAACATGGCCGTGCGCACCAACGGCACCGATGCCGCCCGGATCGCCTCGGCAATTCCGGGCACTTCGTAATCGAGCACGGCGGCCGTAGCTTGTGGCGTGCGATCGCGTGGGCTAAGACCTGTGCCGCCGCTGGTGAGAATCAACGCTGCAGCTTCGCTATCGGCGAGGTCGATCAATTCCGCCTGCAATGCCCCTGCATCGTCGGGCAGCACGAGCTCGCGAACGACTTCGTATCCAGGACCAAGGTGCTCGCGCATGACGGGTAGACAGCCATCGGCGCGCCGACCGTCGGAGGCACGGTCAGACAGTACGATCAGCGCTACGTTATAGGGCACTCTTGCCGCCGGTTTTCGAGAGCAATTCGACGCGCTCGACCACGATGTGCTTGTCGACCGCCTTGGTCATGTCGTAGATGGTGAGCGCGGCGACGCTTGCCGCGACCATCGCTTCCATTTCAACGCCGGTTTGTGCGCTGGTCGAAGCAGTCGACTCGATCCGCAAGACCGTTTCGTCTTGCCAGTCGAACGTGACGTCGACGAGCGCGAGCGGCAACGGATGCGCGAGCGGAATCAGATTCCCGGTTTGCTTTGCAGCCATGATTCCGGCGATTTGCGCGGTAACAAACGCGTCGCCTTTCGGCAGCGTCGCTTCTCGCAGTGCGGCTGCGGCCTGCGGGCTCATCCGCACGAGCGCTTGCGCGCGAGCGGTGCGCGCCGTCACGGGCTTGCCCGAGACGTCGACCATCGAAACGCGGCCGTCGGCCAAGATGTGTGAGGGTTTCTGCACGATGATATGTAAACGGCGTAGACAATGACGCTATTCCAGGACACCAGCGGCGATCCTCGGGCAGCTCGCTCGCTCGTCGCCGAAGTTCTTGCGTGGTATGGCGCAGCCGGCGATGCCGCAATGGGCAATAGTCCGGGCTTTTCGGCACGGAAAGCGTCGCTGGCGTGTGAGTTTGCGCAGATCGCGGGCCTTCCGGAAGAACAGCGGCAAGCTCTTTCGTTTGCCGGGTTGCTGCATGCGATCGGCGCGATCGGCAATGCTGCATACCGTAAGGGCGAGCAGCTCTCGGCGCGGGCAGCGCGCATGGAAAGCTGGGACGTCCCCGCACAGGGCGCGAGAATTTGCGAGGCCATTGCCGCGCTCGCGCCACCGACCGCGGATATGGTGCGATGGCAGAGCGAAGCCTGGGACGGGACGGGGTTCCCCGATCAGTTGCGCTGGCACGGCATCCCTAAGCCGGCGCAATACCTTGCAACGGCCGACTATTTTTTGCGCCAATCCGATCCCGATGAAGGCTTGCGCGGGATTGCCCTCGACAGCGGACGCGCCTTCAGTCCCGAAGCTGTGCGAACGTTTACAACCTGGTTTCACCGCCATGGCGGAGAGGCCGAACTCCTCCCTATTCCGGTCGACGCGCTCGACGAACGTCATACCGACGCGAGTTCGTTGCTCGACGAATTCGCCGACCGTATTGACGCGCACAACGGCGTCGGCGGCAGCTGGCGGCGAGTCGCGCAAATCGCGCGCGCCACGGCCGATGCGCTCGAAGTACCCGCCGATGCAGCCCACGCTCTGGATGTGGCGTGCCGTATCTTCGGCGCCGGCGCAATCGAAGACACCGCTGCCGAGGAAGAATCGTTCGACCCGCTGGCTCGACTCGGCATCGAACAACGCGCACGCAATGCGCTAGCTGCAGCGGGGCTGGCTCAGCCGTTCGCAGCTCTGGAACCCGCGTCTCGAATCGTCGCGCTGCGCGGCGAGTGGTTCGATGGAACGGGGAAACCGGGCGGACTTTCTCGCCGGCAAATTCCGGTCGGCTCCGGCATTCTCGCGGCAGCGATTGCCTACGATCGGCTCGATCGCAGCGAGCGGCTGGACACGGCCGCGGGGACGCAATTCGATCCGGCGATCGTTCGCGTACTGATAGAGGTTGCAAAGACGCTCGCGTGATCGAACTTCCCGAACGTACGCGTCGTATCTCGCCCTCACGCATTCACGAGATCTTGCTGGCACACGACTGTAAGAGTGTCGTCGATCCCTTCATGGGATTGCCGACGCACTTGAATTATCTCAAGCGCCACGGGATCGCCGTGCATGGAGGCGATCTTCTGGAATGGTTCGTGCGCGTAGGCGAAGGCATCATTTCGAATGATATGACGGTTCTTCGCGACAGCGAAGTCGCCGAACTCGTCGAGATGTTGCCGGGCAGAATCTACTCGCTCGATTTGTTCAAGGCTTGGGAAGGCGTGTTCTTTAGTGAAGAACAGTGCGTGTATTTGGGCGTATGGCACGACAACGTTCGCAATCTCCGTAGCGATCAACAGACCGGTTTGGCAATCCTTGGACTGTGGCGCGTCTTTTGTTACTGGCTGCAAAAAGCCGACACGCCCGACGACATGCAGGACATTCCACCGAGCGAGCTGGCCTGGTCGTACATTCGCCAGACCGAGCAGTGGGTGGCGCCGAACATGCGCCACAACACCATTCGGCAAGGCGACGTGTTGGCGACATTGGGCGCGCAGCGCGCTGATGCGCTCTTTCTCGCGCCGCCCGCGCGCAATTCGTTCCGCAGCGCCGATGCCCGTATTTGGATGTGGGAAGCCTGGTGGACCGGCAACCCCTATTTCGCGATCGAGCACACGTATCGCGATTCATTGCTGGGTGCTCGCGCGGCGGAACCGGCAGCATACGCGCGCGCCCTCGCCGCCATCTTTAGTGGTGCGCAGGCCTATCCCGTCGTCATCGTGCAGACGACCGAGCAACGTCTATCCGAGCTCGAGCCGTTGGTACGCGACGCGCGCAAGAACGTCGAGATCGTCGCCCCGCATCCGTACGAAATCTATTTGGTAGCTACGAATTAGGGCTGGAGCGCTAAACGGATCCTACCGCGAAGGCGAGCTCTGAAAGCGATACCAGATCATCGAGAGCAGCGCCAACACCCAACAAACGACCAAATGCGACACGTGGTGCGCGTGCTCGGTGCCGGACTTAGTAAAGACGTTGATCGTGCCCAGGCCGTAGAGAATTCCCAAGATAAAGAAAATCACGGCGAGCGCGAGTGCGAGCGTTTTCACGATACCAGTCCTCGTTCAGCCAGAATGAAACAGATTACGCCGGCAATCAAACAGTACCAGCCGAACGGGCGTAGATCGTTCGACTTGAAATAACGCATGAGAAATGCGACCGAAAGATATGCGGCGATCCCTGCAACAAGCGCGCCGCCGATCGCCTGAACGAGCGCGACGTGCGCGCCCGGAGCAGCCAAATATCGTGTCTCGAGCAAAGCCGCCGCAAAGATGACCGGCGTCGCGAGCAGAAACGAAAACTCGGCGGCATCTTCGTGGTCGAGATCGCAAAGAAGACCGGCGACCATCGACGCGCCCGATCGCGAAATGCCCGGCAACAGCGCAAAGCTCTGCGCAAATCCTACCGCGACGCTCTGCGCAAAGCTCAGGTGTTCGATCGGCCGGTCGGCTCGGTTCTTATTGGCAAGTTGGCTGCGCCGCAATGCCTCGCCCGCAAACATCACGAGTCCATTGAGCGCAAGAAACGCGGCTGCAGGCGCGGGCGATCCGAACAACGCGCGCACGGGCTCTTGAAAAAGCACGCCCAGTACGCCGACCGGAATCGTTCCCACGACCAGCAGCCAGCCGATTCGCTCATCTCGGTCGTCGGAAAGCTTGCCACGAATCACGCTGATCGCGAGCGCGCGAACGATTGCATACCATCGTTGCCGGTAGTACAGGATGAGCGCGAGTGCCGTACCGAGGTGAAGCAGCACCACGAAAGCAAGGAACGTCGGATCGGATCGATTGATGTTGCTCCAGTGGAAGAGCGCGGGAACGAGAATCGTGTGGCCAAGGCTTGAAACGGGGAACAGTTCGCTGACACCTTGCAGCAGCGCAAGAACAAGCGCTTGGAGATCGGTCACGGAGCACTCAGGTACGCCCC
>JASHZC010000170.1 GCA_030042755.1 Vulcanimicrobiota bacterium
TGCGAGAAGCGATCGCTGCGCGGTTGAACGCGCGCGGCGCCGGAGCGATCACGGCGCGCAACGTGATCGTCCTCACCGGTTCGACACAGGGCATCATGGTGGTGGCGCAGTCGCTCGCCGAACCCGGCGACGAAATCATCGTCGAATCGCCGTCCTATCCGGGCGCGTTGCAGATCTTCCAGATCAACGGATTGCGCGCGATCCAGGTCCCGGTCGACGAAGACGGCATGCGCGTGGACCACGTGGAGGCAATCCTGCGCACGCGTCGCCCGCGATTCATTTACACGATGCCATCCCTCCACAATCCGACCAACGCAACGATGAACGCGGATCGGCGCGAGCGGCTCGCAACGATCGCGCGACGCGCCGGCGTTCCGATTGTCGAGGACGACCCATACGGTCCACTTGCGGCAGAGCCGCAGCCGCCGCTCGTTTCGCTTGCACCCGATCACGTCGTGTATCTTTCGACCTTCTCTAAGACGATTGCACCGAGTCTGCGGGTTGGATGGCTCGCTGCGCCGCGCATGATTTTGGAGCGCCTGCTCCTGCGCAAGCAAGCCTACGACATGGCCACGAGTCTTTACGTGCAGGCGGCAATCGTCGACTATTTGGAGCGTGGCTACGACGCGCACGTCACGCAACTGCGCGAGGAGTTGCTGCTGCGCCGCAAACTCGCCGATGAAGCGATCGCGCAATACTGGCCGCACGCCGTGCGCGCAACCGGACCGCCGGGTGGATTTTACGTATGGACGACGACGCCGCGCGACATGCGTGCGCGCGCGCTCCTCGACGTTGCCGAGCGTTTGGGCGCGTCATTCCTTTTTGGGGAGGCGTTCTTCGCCGATTCCGGCGGCGATCACCATTTTCGCTTGGCGCTCACGGCGGTTGCGCGTTCCGAGATCGGCGAGGGCATTCGCCGCATCGGCCAGGCGATGACGTCGCTGCGCGCGTGACGGTGGACGACCCGAGAGCGCGGCTCTTGGCATGGTACGAACGCTACGGGCGCACGCATCTACCGTGGCGCGTGGTGCGCGATCCGTACTATACGCTCGTGAGCGAGTTCATGCTCCAACAAACGCAAGTCGATCGCGTGCTGCCAAAGTTCGAGGCCTTCGTAACGCGGTTTCCCGATATCTTGACGTTGGCCGGCGCGTCGACCGCCGAGGTCCTACGTCTTTGGCAAGGACTGGGATATAACTCGCGCGCCGTACGCTTGCACGAAGTCGCGCGTACCATCACCGAACGGTACGGCGGGAAGATGCCGAGCGATGCAGCCGAGCTACGTAAGCTGCCGGGTATCGGGCCATATACCGCTGCAGCGATCCGCGCGTTCGGGTTCGATCTCGACGACGCGCCGGTCGACACGAATATTCGTCGGATCGTGCACCGCTTAATGTATGGTCTTGAATTTCCGCCGCGCGCCGGGACGCGAGAACTGGATGCGCGCGCCGGTGATTTGGTGCAGCCCGGACGAGCGCATGATTGGAATTCGGCAATGATGGACCTCGGCGCGACGGTCTGTACTGCGCGCGCTCCGAAATGCCTGATTTGTCCGCTGCGTACGTACTGCGCGGCGGCGCCGATTGACGGTGCGGCGCTCGACGCGGCTCGGCGAAAGCATGCCAAGATACCGTCACCTCAAAACGCGATTCCGTTTGCAAAAACCACAAGGTTCGCGCGCGGTCGTATCGTCGACCGCCTGCGTTCGCTTCCGCCCGGCGCGAGAATCTCGCTGCTCGATCTGCACGGCGACCTGCAGCCACTCCTGCCGGATCGGTCACTGGAGGATGTGCGAGCGCTCGTGGCAATACTGGAGCGTGACGGTCTGGTCGCGCGAGACGGCGAGACGATCGCTTTGCGCGAGTAGAGCCTGTGATAACGTGCCCCTAGCAACAAGGAGCAAGTGAATGCGCTGGATTCCAGCTGTGATTCTCGTCATGCTGTGCGCCAACTTTTCTGGCGCTGCGGCTTTCGACTTCAGCGACAACCGGCACGTCGTGTCGATCTCGGATCCGCACATCTCGCCCGATGGAACGCGGGTCGTATACGTGCGCAGCGTCGCCGACTTCGACGCGGATCGCGTCGATCGTCAGCTGATACTCGTCGACGTGCGGACGCGTGCGGAGCGCCAGTTAACGTGGGATCGCAAGGGCGTTTCTTCGCCCGTATGGTCGCCCGACGGTCGCGAGATCGCCTTTTCGGCGTTGGACAACGATGAGAAGAATCCGCAGGAACAGATCTTTCTGTTGCGCATGGACGGGGGGGACGCCCGCCAGATCACACATGCGACCAACGGCGTCACGAACCTTGCGTGGAGTCCGGACGGAACTCGCTTTGCTTACACGATGCAAGACGACGACCCCGCCAAATCGCTCGCGCAAAAAAATTTGGATGCATTCGAGGTCAACGACAACGACTATCTCCATCGCTCGGGAACGCCGCCGGTGCACGTTTGGGTTTGTAACGCCGATGGATCGCACGCGCGGCGGCTTACCAGCGGTTCGTGGAGCGTTGCCGATGTCGACCCCGACAATGGCGGCGATCTCTCCTGGTCGTCCGACTCGCGCACGATTGCAATCGAACATCTGCCCACGCCTTTCATCGGGGATTCGCTCGCCTCGTACGTGGAGCTGATCGACGCGTCGAGCGGCGCGCGCCGCCGTCTCGTGTCGGGAGAAACGCTCGAATACCAGCCGCTGTTCGCGCCGCACGGCGGCTCGATTGCTTACGTCCGCAATACCGGGGGCGATTACACGCAAGGGCTAGACGCGTACGTCGTCGGCGGAGCGGGACGGCAGCTTGCGAACCTGCGATCGCAGCTGGATCGTAACGTCGGCGATGTTGCGTGGAACGCGCGCGGCGACGCGCTGTGGGTCGCGACGCCCGACCAGACGCTCGGTGCGCTTTGGTACTGGCCGTTGCATGGATCGATTTCGCGAATACATCTTGGCACGTTGCAGCCGTCTTCGCTCGGCAACAGCGCGCGCAACGGAGCGTTCGTTTTTACGGCTTCATCGGCTACGCACCCGAATGAAGTGTATATGCTTGCCACGCCGCAGTCGAAGCCGGTCGTGCTGACGAACGATAACGCCTTTGTGGCGAAGACCGGTCTAGCGCGAGAAGTCGGAGTCACGTGGCATTCGACGAAGGGGGACTTCGTCGAGGACGGTGTTTTGACGTATCCTTTGCATTACGCAGGCGGCAAGGCGCCGCTGATA
>JASHZC010000171.1 GCA_030042755.1 Vulcanimicrobiota bacterium
AATACGACGCCGCCATGTTGTCGCTCGATTGCACGCCGGTGACCTGGTTGAGATAGTTGACCGTCTGCGGATCGAGAACGGTAATGTCGGAAATTCCGAGCGCGTTCGTGTTGACCGTCGGCAGTGTCATTCCGACGGTCGTGCCTTCATCGCCACCATCGTTGACGGTGAGGGGTGAACCGCTGGATGGAGCCGAGCCGTCCGTCGAAATGAATGCGATCGTTGCGCCGACGTCGGCCTGCGTCAGATTTGCCAGCGAGAAATTGAGCAAAAGCGAGCTGCCGTTGGGCGTGGCGTACTCAGCGCCGTCAATTTGCCCCGCGTTGACGGGAACGGCGGAGATGTCCTGATAGAGCGGCGCGGACCCGAAGCCGCCGGATAAGCTGTATGCGTCGAACTGCACGTATACGCCCGGACCAACGTATGTTTGGGAATCGGGGTCGAGCGCGTTGCTGCTGTAGCCGGTAATCGTGAAGACCATCAGTGCCGGCGTGTTGTAGCCCGGCGTCGTCGGAACGCCCACGTTGAACACCAATGGTCCGGATTGTCCGGCGCCGTTGTAGTCTGCGACGGTGGTCGATCCGGTCCCGAACGGTGAAGCAACCTGCGTGATCGACGCGTTGGATCCCGGAGAGTCGTCAAACGCGCCGTCGAGCAGGCTCAAACCGTTGAAGTTCGTGTTCTGCCCGATTCGGTTGATTTCGGTGAGAAGCGAGCTGATTTCGGTTTGAATGTCGATCAGGTCTTGCGTCGAGTTGATGTCGCTGTTCGATTCAACGATCAACGAGTTGATGCGTTCGAGAATCGTTTGAACGGTCGAAAGCGCGCCATTCGCGACGTTCAACGCATTGTTCGCATTCTGCACGTTCGTGACGGACTGCTGAAGGCCGTTTACCTTCGTCGTGAGATTTTGAACGATAGCGTTGCCGCTCGGGTCGTCGGCAGCGCTGTTGATGCGTAGTCCGCTCGAGAGTTGGGTGACGGTCTTTTGGAACGCCTGCTGATTGTTGTCGAGGTTCAGCAGGATGCTGCCCGTGCTACTCAGCGGATCCACGTGCGCTCTCCCATCCTACGGAGCCGGCTCGAGCGCGTGTGCTGGACACGCTCGGACCGGTGCGCAAATTCGATCGCCGTGATAGCCGAATGCATGCAGAACGAGCTGGGGACGCAGACAACACAAAGTGCACGATAGACATCGTCTTTCGCGCACGTCGAGCATCCTTGTTTTACCCGAGCCGCAGAAGCGCTCCATAGAGCGGATCCGCCGACCCCCAGCACATCCATGAACGAGGTCGTCTCCTCCCTGAAACTTCCCTTACAGACTCTATCGGCAGCAATGCTGAAAAATTTGGGCCAACCCTCCCCAGGTTGTTAAGTGCCGGCCCTTGGTTTTCCGAAACCCAAGGAGAACCATGGGTCGCCTCCTTCAGATTCTCGGTTGCGTGATTATGCTCGCGGCAGTTATCGCTGCGGTGGGCCCCGCCGACCGGGCAGATGCGCAGCTGCTGGCGCCCATCGAGCGGGCCGTTCTCGACGCCGTCGGTGCGGCCGGCGTGACCCCCGCTCCCGCGCCAACCGAGAGCCCCTCTCCAAAACCGCCTCCGGCGAGGAGGCCTGCGATGGTTCCGCGCGGGGGCGGTCCGCTCACGTTCAACGTATCGGGAAGCTTATCGCTCGGCGAGACGTCGTCGACGAGCACCTTCGGGCAAACGGGGTTTTTCACACCGACGCCTGGACCAAATGGGACGGCTGCGCCGGGCCCCTTCCCCTTCCAATCGACTTCGACGGGTCAAAATCAGGCGGATGTCGGTGCCGGGCTGAACGCCGACCTCTCGCGCCGTACGGCCTCAACGCTGAGCGATCTCAAGCTGCCGATCGGATTTTCCGGTCAGGGCCGATCCGCGTTCGGCGTGCCGCAGTTTCTCTACTCAACGCCCAAATACTCAGCCGGTTACGGCATTCAACCGCTGCTTGCGCTCGGACAACTCCAAATGGGGAACACGCTGCGTGGATATGAATTCATTTTGCCGGAGCGCTACGGTCAGGCAACCTTCTTCCAAGGTCCGGCTCTCGGAGCCGACCAAGAACTCGCGCGCCTCGAAGGCGTGCTGGTTCAGCAGGTGCGCGGCCGTACATTGTATGAGGGCGGCGTCGTTTACGCTTCGGGTCCGATCACGGGTCAGGCGAAAATAGCAGAGTTCGGCGCAGCGACGGCCGGCCGAAACTTGAGCCTCATCGCCGAGGGCGCTTGGCAGTCACGCTCCGGCGGCGATGCATCTCCTCACGGCGTCGCCCTTCAAACGCGCGTTGACGACGTTGCGAAGACCGGTCAGTGCTCGACGACGCTGCGCAGTGTACCCGATCGGTTTGTCACGTTCAGTGCCGGCGAAATCTACGGTGACAAATACGGCGACCTCAATTGCCACTCCGCACATTTGCCGCTGTATTTGGACGCGAATTGGGAGAAGACCGGTGATTCAATCTATGGCATAAGTCAGCAGAGCATTACTTCCCTGGGATACGCGCCGGAATTATCGTTCGGCGGGCTTTCGCTCAACCTGATGCGTCAGGATGGTTTTAGCGATGGTCAGCAAGTGTGGTCGAACATCGGTACCGGTGCGTTGCAAACGCAAGTGTTGCACGTCAGCACGCTCTTGGGCGTTCAATACCAGCGCGGGGTGACCGGCCCGGGAGAAGATGAAACGAAGTCCGTCATGGCGAGTTTGCGCCGCGCGATCGGACACCGGTTCAGCGTCGGCGTGCTCGGTCAAATTCAACGTCAGACGCTGGTGCAAGGGCTGCCGGCGAACGCGACCCCACAGCCGGAGCCGACCCCATTCGGCGAGTCAGCTCCGATACTCGGTTTGCAGAAGGGCATCGCATTCGACGTTTCGCAGTCCTGGAACCGCACGACGGTCCAGTTCGGCGAAACGATCACGCGCACGATCTCGCCATCGACGAATGCAATCCAGCGCACGCCGCTCGTCAACGTAACGCGTCAGATTTCGCCGGTAATTTCGATCATGACGTCACTTGGATATCAGACGCTGCACGACACGCTGAACCCGTCGTCCGATGGCCGCAGCCGCGTATTTTCGATCGCATTGACGGCACCGTTTAGTTATGGCAACGCAAACGTAACGGGGCGAATCGATCCGCGCCTGCCTGCATCGATTTCGGGACGCGTGCTTTTCGCCGGAACGAATGCGACCGGTTCCGGTGCAGCCGGAAACTTCGCAACCTTTGCCGGCACGGGCGGCGTCGGCAACGTCCTCGTTACCCTCGACGGCAAGTACGTCGAGCGCACCGATGTAAGCGGCGGATTTCAATTCTCGTTCGTTCCGGCAGGTCAGCACCAAATCACGATCGATACGTCGTCGATGCCGCGCGGATTCACGGCGAGCGTTCCGGTTCAAACGCTCGTGGTGCAAGGTGGACAAGCCGCAACGGTTTCGTTCACCATCGGCACCTTTGGCGGCATCCTCGGTCATGTATACGGCACCGATGCCGCCGGCAATCCGGCGCCACTTTCCGGCGTGGAACTCCGCGTCGATGGCGGCGTCTATTCGCAAACCGATTCGAGCGGCTCGTACGGCTTCGGCGGTTTGACCGCCGGCCAGCACGAGGTCACGGTCATTCCGCAGAGCGTTCCCGCTACCGCCGACTTCGTGCCGTCGGACCTTGCGCAGAAGGTCACGGTGACCGATGGGAATTACACCACCCTCGATTTTCACGCCCAGATCCTCGGATCGATCGCCGGCAAGATTCTCTACGCGAAGGACATGGGCAAAGATCTGGCAGGCACCGGTGTGCTGAACGCATACGTCGTGGGTGAGCCCGGCGAGCACGCGGCGATCGATGAAGATGACGGCAGCTTCATCATCGACAATCTTCCGGCCGGCGATTATACGGTTTCGGTCGATCCCGAAACGATCGGCCCGGGCCTTGGCGCCGCGCCCGACAGCGTCAGCGTGCATCTCGAGCCCGGCGAGCACTACAGCGGGCTGCTCTTTAGCGTCGGACGATTCGAGAAGAAGGTCATCTTCACGTTGCTTTCGGGCACGAACACTGCCGCGGCGCCTCCCACCTTGAGCCTAAGCGAGTCGCGCCTCCCACCGCACGGCACGACGACCGTCGCATTTGGCGCGCCCGAAAACGCAAAGGACGTCTTCGTGACCGCGTTCGAGAAGCGGATCGCGCTGACGTACGACAAGTCAAACGAGAAGTGGGTGGCTGAGATCGAGGTTCCGGCGCACGCGGCGGCTGGTGCGTATACGGTTAGCGGAATCATGCACGGATCGGCGGTCCCCGAAACCGCGACCCTCAACGTGGATCCCAAGCTTCCTCTGGTGATTCTGCAGATCTTGCAGCGCAATCCGACCGTCGGTCAGACGGTTACGGTGCGGGCACGCTTCCTCGTCGACGTTCACGCCGGCGATACGATCGCATGGCAGGATGGCACGCGGACGGTACTCGGCAAGCCGGTGAGTGGTCGAGTCTTTACATTCCAGAAGCAGCTAACTTTACTTCCGCTGCGCGGAGCTTTATTAACTCCCCGAGGCACTCTACCGATAGAACTCTTGTAACTCGCTTCCTCGCTTAGCAATGGATGGCACCCGCGGCATGGTTACAAGGACTACGGAGAACGTGACCCGATGAGGGGAAACGGGCCGCGCGTGCGCGGTTGGACCGCAGCAGCGCTTTCGGC
>JASHZC010000172.1 GCA_030042755.1 Vulcanimicrobiota bacterium
TTTTGGCACGATCCGCGCTCGGGGTGGTGGAGCATGTTTGGGCAACGCGGTCGGCATCATCGGGGACGGCGCCTCAAGCGAGGCATTCTGAAGTACGCCCTGCTCAAGCTGCTGATGGAGATGCCGCGTCACGGCTACGACCTCATTCGCGCCTTCCGCGACAAGGGCTGGGTCGCGGGCGCCGGATCGATCTATCCGCTGCTCGCAGGGCTGGAGGCCGCCGGGCTGATCGAAGGCCGCGACGAGGGCGAACGCCGCACTTATGAGGTCACCGATAAGGGGCGGCGGCTGTTCGCCGAGCACGCTGAAAACCTCGGCCGATTCTTCGACGAGGATGACGAGGACGAGGCGCAGGACGATCCGCGCGCCGAGCTGCGCGACGCGGCCGGACGGTTGATGCAGTCGGTTACGCAGCTGGGACCGTCGTCGAACCCCGAAACCATCGCGCGCGTTCGCGAGTTACTCGACCGGACGCGCAAAGAGATCTACGCACTGCTCGCTCAGGAGTAACGACACATGGCTCAGGCCCAAACGGCCCGCCGCCACGGAGTCAACGTTTTTGAGGAGGGGAAGCCGATGTGGCAGATCCTCCTCGTCTTTCTCATACCGCTGGTACTGAGCAACGTCGTGCAGTCGGCGTCGCAGACGATGGCCAGCATCTGGATCGGCCGTCTGATCTCGACCCAAGCGCTGGGCGCCGTATCGGCCGTCTTTCCGATCGTCTTCCTGTTGTTTTCGTTCGTCTTCGGCGTTTCGAGCGGCAGCAGCGTCTTGATCGGTCAGGCCTTCGGCGCGCACGACATTCACAAGGCGAAGAAGATCGCCGGGACCGTGCTCGGGGCCGCGCTCTATCTTGGCATTATCGTCGCCATTCTCGGAACGCTTGGCTCGCCGTTCATGCTCGCGTGGCTGCGCACGCCGGCCGACATCATCGGACAATCGGATGCCTATGCGAGAGTGCTCTTCCTGACGATGCCGATATTCTTCGTCTACTTCGTATACGCGACGATCCTACGCGGTTCGGGCGACTCGACGACGCCGTTCTACGCGCTGATCATCTCGGCGCTGCTGGCGATCGCCATCACACCGCTCTTCATCGTCGGCTGGGTAGGGCTGCCCAAGCTCGGCGTCGTGAGCGCGGCCGTCGCTGCAGCGGTCGCGAACCTCTCCGCGCTGACGTGGCTGCTCTTCCATTTGAAGCGTAGCGATCACCCGCTGAAGTTCGATCGCGAGACGCTCGGCGACATGTTGATCGATTGGAAGATTCTCGCGGCGGTCGTTCGGATCGGTGTGCCGACCGGGCTGCAGGTGATGATGGTTTCGTTGGCCGAGCTGGCGTTGGTCTCGTTCGTCAACCGGTTCGGTTCGAGCGCCACCGCCGCATACGGCGCGGTGAACCAGGTGGTAAGCTACGTTCAGTTTCCCGCGGTCTCGATCGGCATCGCGGCGTCGATCTTCGGCGCGCAGTGTATCGGCGCGCGCCGCGTCGACAAGCTCGGAAGCGTGATCCGCTCGGCGGTTGGACTGAACTGGATCGTGGGCGGGATCACCATCATCCTCTGCTACCTCTTCGCGTGGAACATCCTAGGCTGGTTTATCACGGATCAGCACACGCTGCGGATCGCCCACGGCTTGCTGATGATCACGCTGTGGAGCTACGCAGTCTTCGGGAATTCAGCGGTGCTGAGCGGGTTGATGCGCGGCAGCGGGACGGTGCTCGTGCCGACCGCGATCGGCATCTTCGCGATCTGGGGCGTCGAAGTGCCGGCGGCCTATCTCTTGATGCACCGCGTCGGTCTGGACGGCGTCTGGATGGGCTATCCGATCGCGTACTGCACCGGCTTAGTGCTGCAGTTTTGCTACTACGAGTTCGTCTGGAAAAAGTCAGCAAGGTTAAGGCCCCTGCTGGAATGACCTAGCCGGGGCCAGCCAAGGAGGTAGTATCTCCATGACCGGTCCCAGTATAGCATCGAAGGCCGCACGGCTCGGTCGGATGCAGGTCCGCGTAGCGATCGAGCCTAGCCGCGAAGTCGCGATCACCAAGATGAAGGCGGCCATCGCCGCTACGTGCCCCGAATACTGTGAAGCCGAACTGACGCAGCGCGCCGGGCTTTGGGTCGCTAAAGCCCTCAAGAGCGGCGCGATCATCATTACGGGTGCAGCGCAATGATGTACCGCAAGCGTCAGAAAGCGTCTCTCACGCGCCGCACCATCGGCTACGTGCGCGTCTCTACCGAAGACCAAGCCCGCGAGGGCGTCTCGTTGGCGGCGCAGGAGGCGAAGAGTTCCCGTGAGAAGCTCGTCGAGTGTTGGCGAAACCACGAACGGAAGAAAGCACCGGTGACGCCATGAGAGACATGGGACGAGCCTTCTACGAGATCGCACGCATCTTCGCATGGATCGGGGCCGCTTCTCGCGGCCCTCGTGCCGTCGGCAAGCGTGCTCGCAACCGCGTGATCATGCGCGGCGTCGGAAGGGGGCTGCGGGGGCGACGAACGCTTTAGGAGGCCACGGCTTTGACAGGATAACCCTGGGCAAAGTCAAACGCTTTATTTGAAGGGATCGCGAGCCGGCACGCTGAGGGTGGTGCCGGCCGTTTTTATTTTCAGGAGAACTCGGTGAAACTGTTAGACGCAAGAACTTTTCGAGCCGAACGCGCGTGGGGCGCTCTCGATATCACTACTCTCGACCACGCGAGCGTTCGACTCCACTGGACGAATGAGGCATATCATTGGCACGCCAACGACGCCACAGAAGTCTTTGTAGTGCTTGATGGTCAAGTAGATATGCACGTTCGAGACGACGGGGAGCGCGTTGTTCGACTGGCTGCCGGAGACATTCTCCGCGTCGATCCGGGAGACGAGCACTACGCAGACCCAATCGGCGAAGCGCGAGTCCTCGTCATCGAACGTCGCGACAGCGAGTAGGCCAACCCTCGCGGTTGCCGTTTCCAATGCTCTCTCGGGCCACCACCCGTCCCGTTGAAAGTATGACGCTAACGTACTAAAATGGGAGCAACCGCCTGCCAGAGGTGCGACCGTGCGCTCGACTGCAATCTTTGTCTCAGGGAATGCTTCTTTATTTTCTGCGATGGCGCTCGTCCTGTGCGCCCTGACGGCATGCACCACTACTTCGAACGCTCCAGCAGGTGCTTCCAACGACTGGGTCACGGTCAACAAAGACTACTCTGCGCAGCGCGCCGTCGCACTCGACCAAATTACGCCGGCCAACGTCAGTGGCTTGCGAGAGATCTGCGAGGTTCGCCTTAGCGAACCCGGTTGGTTCAGCAGTGGTCTGCTGATGGTCGGGCACACGCTGTACGTGGACACGTTTCAGAACACCTATGCAATCGACGCCTCAACATGTCAACTGCGCTGGCGCTACGTCCTGCAGTTTCCATATCAGGGAACGTACGGGAATCGCGGGCCGGGTTATCTCGACGGTAGGATTTTTCGCGGTACCGCCGACGGGCGCGTAATCGCACTCGATGCCACCACCGGTCACGTCCTTTGGGATCACAACTACGCTCAAATCACTAAAGGAGAGTCTTTCGTTTCCGCACCGATTGCTTGGAACGGGAAGGTGTACATCGGCATTGCCACGAGCGAAGCGGGGATTCGAGGCCACGTAATCGCGATTGATGCGAAAAGCGGAAAGGAGCTGTGGCGTTTTTACACGATTCCCGCTCCCGGCGAACCTGCGGCAAGAACGTGGGGCAAGGGCAAGCCTACCGGCGGCGGATTTTGGTCGAGCTATTCGCTCGACCCGGTTTCACGTGAACTCTTTGCGCCCGTGTCGAATCCCGCTCCCGACTTCAATTACGATCTCCGTCCAGGACCCAACCTGTACAGCAACGCCGTGGTGTCGATCGATACAACTACGGGCCGCCTCAAGTGGTATCACCAAGGGCAGGTACCTGACGAGCACGATTGGGATCTTGGCACGACGCCCGTACTCTATCAGACGCCATCCGGAAAAAGCGTGGTCGCGGTTGCCGGAAAGAACGGTCGAGTGCTTGCGCTCGATCGCGCGACCAAAGCGGTTTTATTCAATACGCCCGTCGACACGATCGCCAACACGGGACGCTTCGGCACCGCACCAACCCGGGTCTGTCCGGGAGTCATCGGTGGCGCGCAATGGAATGGCGTGGCGTACGACCCTTGGACGGACGCGCTATACGTCGGCGTCGTGGATTGGTGTTGGTTCTACTATAAAGTCCCGTACCGGGAAACCTCGACCGACCCAAAGGCGCGCGCGGGGGGATGGGCAGACGCGGACTTCAGCACGCAGCCGAGGGGCTGGATTACGGCACTGGATGCCGAGAGCGGCCGCACGCTATGGCGGTACCACACCAACGGTCAGTCGCTCGCCGGACTGGTCCCAACGAAGGGTGGTCTCGTTTTCGGCGGCGACGTCCGCGGGCATGTCCTGGCGTTCGATGCCAGCACCGGTAACGTACTCGACAGCATCGACACGCACGATGCGCTCAACAACGGATTGATCAGCTACGCGGTCGGCGGAAATCAATACGTTGCCGCGGCACTCGGTGGAATTACGCTCAACTCGGCAGGCGTTAGCGGACCGTTGCGAATTGCGGTCTACGGCATCGGCGGCAGTGGTGCACCCACGGTCGTCACGCTGCCTCGCCCAAAGATGGTAGCGCAGGGATCTGATGCCGGCGCGCGCATGTGGGCGATGACCTGCGAGGGTTGTCATGGCGCCCACGGCGAGGGGTTCGTATTCCCCTCGCTGGCGCGTCAGAATCAACTGGGAGATCCTGCCGCATTGAAGGCGTTCCTCGAGTACATTCCTCCACCGATGCCGCGGCTTTATCCCGGTCTGTTGACCGATCGTGATGTCGACACGATCGCTGCCTACTTGAGGAAGTCAGTATTTACACACGGCGCTTCGTCAATCTACGCTCAGCCTACGAGCACCGGTACAGCTCAATGGGCAGCGATTTACTCCGTGCTCACACACCCAAGGTGCATCAACTGCCATACGATGACCGACTATCCTCGCCAAGGCGACGACCGCCATCCGCATATTTACGGCGTCGTACGCGGCTCGGACGACATGGGCGCCATGGTCGCGCGGTGCGCGGCGTGTCACCAGGCAACGAATAACGCAGCCACTGGAATCCCCGGTAGAACTGGCTGGAAAATGGCACCGCTGAGCATGGCGTGGGAATCGTCACCCGGTATCCCAATGACGGGCCATCAATTGTGCATCATGCTGAAGGACCCGGCGAAGAACGGCCATCGGAACCTCGCCCTGTTGCTCGAGCATGTCGAGACTGAGCACCTTGTGCTTTGGGCCTGGGACCCAGGTACCCGGCCAAACGGCGAAGCCCGAACAGAGCCGCCCCTCTCGCATGCGCAGTTCGTCGATGCGTTCAAAGGATGGGAAAGCGCCGGAGCCCCATGTCCGGATTAAGCAGAGCGCTCGTCGGCATCGAGTATTGGCTAGTGCGCGCGCCGAACCGAACCTGAGCTACTTGGACGAATGGCCGGGCGATCGCGTGTTCACAAAGGAGCATGGATCATGAAGCACTGGAACTTGGCGCGTGGCACCGCCCTCGGGGCCACCATCCTGTTCGCCGCGTGCAGCGCTGCCAGCAACGCCCCCAGCACGTCAGCGACCCCTCCCCGGCGCGGCTCGTATCCAGGGCGGGTTGTCGTCGCAAACGCTTCGAGCTCGACGATACTTCCCGAGGTAGATGCTCCCGACTGCTGGACAATTAACCCGCCGTTTTCCCCTGTCGTACCCGGTAGGCAGAGTCAGCCGGTGTACTTGGGAGCTACATGCGGCACTGCAACTCCACCGTTGTTCGTCCAGTACGGCGATGCTGGAGAGCAGAACTGCATGCTCGACGTGATGTCCGATGGGGGTCCGTTTATCTTTAACGTAGGACAAGGATCCGCCACCAAATGCACGGTGTCCAAAACCGCCAACGGCGAACTCTTCACCTACGCGTTAAAGTAGTAGTAGCGCGCTTCATTGCATCGCTGCCGCGAACTTTGCTTGCACCCATCGCGGATTTTCGATGAAGAACCCGTGGCTGCCGGGAAACGGGCACGGCGTGAAACTCGCGCTGCCGGGTTCGGCTAGGTTTAGGCCGATTTCGAGTGCGCGATCGTAGGTCCACTGCGTAAAGATGTCCTCGTAGTCGTCGAGAATGACGACCTTCCCGGTAAGATGCAGCCTGGCGCAGTCCCGCGCCACCGGTTTATTCGGATTCGAGGTATCAGTCTTGCACATGCCGCCGTCCGTGATGCTTTGCAAGATCTTGTTGTACGCAGTGCAATCTTCGGATTTGAATCCTGGCGCGGCTTTAGCGCAATAGGCGACTGTGAAGTCGTTG
>JASHZC010000173.1 GCA_030042755.1 Vulcanimicrobiota bacterium
CGTGCTTGTAATTCAAGACAAGGGTCGCGACGTAGGGTGTTACGAACGACGAGTAACTCCCGTAACCCGGAATGAACGGGAAGGTAGAATACGGCCAGTAGTCGGCGCTCGTACTGAACATGGCCTGCGCGGACGTATTCCAATACGGATTCGCGACGTCAGCCGACGTGCACGAAGCCGCTGCAAGGCCAACGCCACCGGTCGTGTAGCACGGATACGCCGCAGCATAGCCCGTGCCGCACAGCGATTTATTCGGGTGCGCGCCGTTGCAGGCCGACGTGAACTGGTTGTAGGTCTGGACGTTGTCGTTGATCGCCGTCAGGACGGACGCTCCGGAGGTCAGGTCGTCATAGTTTACGTACGCGTTCGTGTACGTGAACGCCAGAAGTCCCGACCAGCCGTTCCTCGTGAAGTCGCCCTTCTGCAAATCGAACTCAAACCCGCGGTTCGTTTGCCTGCCGATGTTCAGACCCGAAACGAAGTTGGTTGTAACGTTCAAATAGAACTGCTCGATTTGATCCTGCGTCGAACGCCAGAACGGCGTCAGCTTCATCGACCAGTCAGTTCCCTTGAATTGATGCTCCCACGAGATATCGTAGTTGTTTGAGATCTCCGGCGCGATCGGATAGGTCGGGCTCGTGCGGCCGTAGCCGAAGAACGTCGGCCCGAGATAATCGGGGAGATCTTGCTGCAGCGTGTCGTACTGTTGGAATGCCGTGTTCGGTGCCTGGTCGTAACGCCCGTAGCTCGCACGGATCACGTTGAGCGGGTTCAGCGTATAGGTGAGGCCGATGCGCGGCTGCCACACGATGAACGTATTGGTCGTTACGTTGTTCGAAAGCAACGCCTGAACGTAGCTTGGGCCAAACTCCGTCGCGCAAGCGCCCGTGAATGCGTTCGTCGTGGTGTTCACGGTCGGAAGCGGTACGGCTGCGCTACCCGGCGAGGCCGTGTTGTAGCACATCGCGTTGTTCCAGGAATTGAACCAGAAGTTACGAGCCGGAGCCTCCGAGCTGTTCGGCACAAACGTGTAGTTGTCGTACCGCACGCCCAGATTGACGTGGAGCCGGTCCGTCGGATCCCAATTGTCGGTCAACGCGCCCGACGAGAACTCCGGCGTTACGGCGTTGTATTCGCCGTAGTAGCCGTTTTCCGTCGCGAGCCATTCGCACGGCGCGCCGCCGCACGATCCGGTAACCGCCGGGAAGGCTGCGGCGCCCGTTGCGCCGGCCGCACCGACTGTCACGTTTCCGGGAGCATATCCCTGGGCAGTGCTACAGCCGGTCGCTAGTCCAGCCGGCGTATAGCAGATGCCGTTATCCGGATTGGCCGAACTTACCAGCGACGCAAACTGCGCTCCCGGGCCCTCGAACGACGTGTACGAGTTCGTACGTTCCGAACTTGCCGTCGTATATGAGAGCTGGAACTGCAGCAGGTTGTGCGGGTTCAGCTGGTCGGCGAATTCCGCCGTCGCGCCGCGCGTATGCGAGCTGACCTGGTAGTCGGCAACCTGAACGTCTTGCGTAAGCCCTTGGAGAGCATAGGAGATCGAGTTGGGCCCGTAGTTGAGCCAGTTCGAATAATCCGTATAGCCGTACACGCGCAAGTACGCGTTAGAACCGAAGTTCTTCTGGTACTGGATCTTGACGATGCCGGTACCGATGCCTTCGTTGTCTTGGTTGTTCAACGGAAGCGTTTCGCCTTGCGCAAACGGATACAGGTACTTCGTAAACTGCGTACCGACCGTTGAAAGGTTGACTGGATCGTTCAACGTGCCGTTGTAGATGTAGCCGGTTGGGTACGGAATCGAAGTCCCGATCCCGACCGCCGGATTGTTGAGAATTCCCGAAAAGATATCGGGCGAATTCGTGATGTATTCGTTGAGCTGCGAAGTCTGGTAGAGCACCTGGACGTCATCCCGACCGCCATCATGATGGTGCGGAATGCCGAAGTGGAAGTTGAACACGTTGTCGCGGTTGACAACCGAACAGTAGCAATCCGCGACGAACGGAGCCAGCATGAATCCCGGCGTTTGCACGCCGCCCGGCGATCCCGAGAGATAGGTGCCGTTCACCGTACAAGACGGATACCGCACCGGCGTCGCGGGACACGGGTAGACGATGCCGCCGTACGTGCTGCTGAGCGACGCGCCGTCGAATTGATCGAAAACGCGATCCTCTAACGTGTAGCCGCCGAGGCCCACGAAATACGAGAAGAGCCGATCGGGCGACGCGCCACCGACCTCGATGTTGAATTTATGGTAGAAGGTCGGTGAACCGATAGCAATGTCGGACGTAGCGGTGCCGGGGAACGTGCCGGTCTTGATCACCTGATTGATGTATCCGGCTAATCCTTGGCCTTGCGAGTCTGCAGGCGAAGCTCCGGTGTAGACCTGCACTTCCTGTTGGCCGAGGGACGTTGCGGTGTTCGACGGATAGTTGTCAAACGAGCGGTTAACCGGAACGCCGTCGACTTCGTATCCGACTTGGTCGTAGTCGCCGCCGCGAATGTAGACGGTCTGATACCAACCCATCTGGCCGACCGGCACGTATGCACCCGGCATCGTGGCGATCGCCGAATACGCGTTATCGAGTCCGCCTCCGCCGCCAAGGCCCGTGACCTTGGCCGCGACCGTTGCATTCACGGAGTACACGTCGGAAGTCGTGCCACCTCGGACGAGCGCTCCAGCAGCCGTCGAGGTAACATGCGCGATCTCTTTGAGCGCGGGGTGCATCGTGAACGCCAGCGTTTGCGTTTGATCGGCGAAGATCGAGACACCCGCGTAAGAGATCGGGTTGAATTGCTCCTTCTCGATCGACACCGTATATGTGTCCGGCGCGAGGGAGAGGAACGTGAAGTGTCCGGAAGCGTCCGTGGTTGTGGTAGCTACCTCGGAGGCCGACGTGACCTTGACGGACGCGCCGGGAACCGGTTTGCCATCCTCACTCGAAACAACCCCGCTCAGTCCGCCGGTCGTTCCAGCCAGTGCCCATGTTCCCTGACCGAGAAGTGCGACGGCCACAGCGAGGGCTACCACCGAACGCCGAACGATGTGACGTTTCATGTAGTTTGCTTCCTCACTTGGAGTGCTGTAGACTCATGCACCAATTGCCGTCAGCGCGCGCGCGACGGTTCTCAGCAAACGTTGAGCCACGCCGCCATCATGGCATCACGCAGTCTCACTGTCTTAACAAGTTTTAACAGACGTTATTGAGTTAATTGTGCCAAGTTGGGAGCCACAAACGTTGCAGCCAAGCGCTCTGCGGTATCGCAATCGACGAAAGAATCGGAAAGAAATACATAAACGCGAGCGCCACCAGCACAAAATAGCCGGCAGCGATTGCTCGCGCGGCTTTTGGATCGAATCCGCTCATGCGCTGCATGATGGTTCGCACGAGGATCGTGTTGCAGATGGCGACAAGCGGTATGTTGACGTAGAAGTGATACAAGAAAGCGATCCGCGGCGAAAACATCCACGGCAACCACTGCAGCAGATATGCGATAACGAGGAGAGCGTACGCTCGATTACGCTCGGAGATGGCAAGCACTCCGGTGATCGGAACGGCGATCAAGCCGGGCCAGAGCACGAGCGGATTCGGTAGCGAGTAGATCATCGCCGCCGTCGGATGCGACGGTGGGCCCGCATAGATTGCACTGTAGAGAAGCGGGCGGAGTTCGAGCGGCCACGTCCACCACGCCGATGCGTACGGATGCGTCGCGCGCAAATTCCAGTGGTACGAAAACGCGTTTGACTGCATGCTCACGACATCGCTGATCGTGTACGGCCGCGGCGGCAAATACGGTTGATCGCGCAGTCCGACGAAGTGCGGAATGTACGCGAGCGCATACACGATGCCGATACTGCCGACGATGCACGCGATCACCGTGTCGATGGGAAATGGGCTGGCGCGCCGCGAGCTCCACGCGCGAATCGATGCGATGCTTATCACCGTCGCGGCAACACCGTATGCCATGACGCCGTACCACTTGCTCGCCACCAGGAGCGCGCCGGAAAACGCGAATGCGATCAGCCATCCGGTCCCACAGGGCCGATATCGCCACAGCTGATACGCAGCGTAAAGAAGTGACGCGAAGATCAGCAAGAGCACGATCTGCGCCGCATGGGTCTCAGTGCGGAATCGCAGGAACACTACGACCGCCGCGACGGC
>JASHZC010000174.1 GCA_030042755.1 Vulcanimicrobiota bacterium
AAGAACGGCGATGCCGACGGCGGCGACGGTTCGTGCAGGGTTCACCATGCCGGACTCCCTTCAAAGTTCTCGTGCCCGGTCGGTTCGCGGCGCGCGACGCCGTTCAAACGATGGCGTAGCGCCGAAATCGAATCGTATACGACGCGACGGATTCGGTTGATGTTTCCGAGCGGACGATGGTCTGGTAGTGAATGCCATGGCGTAAACGAGAGGTTTTCGCAGAACGCCTGCTGCGCCGGACTGTCGAAGCGCTGCTTTGGGATGTAGATCAGAGCGACCGGAACGAACGGCGATATGCGTTCGCTCCACAGAACGGTTGCATCTTCGATCGGCATCATCGCCGGATCGGTTTGCGGTTGCACCAGGAACACAAAGCAACTGGGCCCGGATGCGAGCGTTGCGATCATCGCTTTTCGCAAATAATTCGGATCGCTTGGAATAGGCTCGCCGGGATCGCGCAAGGGCCGCTGGAGAACGCAGGTAATGGGCCGCGTGGAATACTTCACCGCCCGATTCCCTAAGGCGTAGGGCGTCATGCTGAAGTACCGTTGCAAAAGGGGATTGCTTACTTTCTGCGCGTCAATTGCCGCGTTTATTTTCCCGGATTCAGGATGCGCGCGGTAGAAGTCGGCTAGGTGACCGCTGTCGCTTGCCTTGAGGAAGTCGACGTATTCCGGGTCGGTGCGAACGTTGAATATCGGATAGTTGACGAGCAAGAAATCCTGCGTTGTCTCGTTGGCCTCTGCCGGGAGAATCTTTTGCCCGGGAACGCCCAAGAGCTTGATCGCCATACCGCGCGCGAATCCGAAATGATCGTCGGTGCCGACCGCGTTGGAGAACCGAATCCACGTCCGATAATGCGCTTCGCGAGCGAAGATCCCGGCGCGCAG
This sequence comes from Vulcanimicrobiota bacterium, assembly GCA_030042755.1. Next base: position 891 of record JASHZC010000174.1, read on the forward strand.
AGCGAGGGGAATCGAAGGAAGCACCGTGAAGCGCGCTTTGACGCAGCCTTGCCCTTTCGGATGTGCGTCGCGCTGCGCAGGACCGCCGCTCTGGTGATACCGGTCGAGAACCTGTGTGGTAAGCAGCGCGCGAATTTGCGCGATCGCCTGGTTCTCGTCCGGCGAAATACTCTCTTGAACTGCGGGAACCGCCGAGACTCGTGCGACGACCGAGGGGGCATGTGGTGAAGAGCAGCTGGAAAAAAAGAGCGGCAACGAAGCGCTCCACAGTAACAAGACGCCGGCCGAACCGCCGCCCGCGAGCCGCATGCGCGCGAGCTTTCGCACGCTCGAGAGGAGCTCCTGTATGGACCTGACAGTGCTCGGAAGCGGCGGCTGGATTTCGACGCCATCTCGCCAAACTGCGGCGTTTCTCGTTCGTCAGTCGAACGTCGCGATCGTCCTCGATGCCGGCACCGGACTGCAACGCCTGCGTCTAGATCCGGAACTCTCCGCCGGTATTCGGCGCCTCGACATCGTGCTATCGCACTTTCATCTCGATCACGTCGTCGGGCTTTCGTACGTATCGGGCGTTGACATCGAAGAGATCGCCGTGTGGGGACCAGGCGCTGTCCTGGGAAGATCTACCGCTGATGTTCTGCAGGCGATGTTGTCGCCGCCGTACTTCTCGTCTCCGATGTCCGGTTGGATTTCCGAGGTCAACGAGATACGAGAAGGCGAGAACGACGTTGGAGGTCTGATCGTCCGAGCGCGCGTGCAGCCCAATCACCCTGGGGGTTCGTGTGCGTATCGAATTGAAGACGAACTCTGCTACTGCACGGATACTGCGTATGACGACGCCAACCGCGAGTTTGCCGAAGACGTGCGCCTGCTTCTGCACGAAGCATGGGATGTAGATGTACCCTCAAAGCCGCAATCGCACAGCAGCGCCGTGGAAGCGGCGCGCATCGCTGCCGGCGCGAATGCGGGTGCGCTCGGCCTCTGCCATCTTCCACCGTCGCATCTGCACAGCGAAATGCTCGCCGCTGCGCAAACCGTGTTCCCCAACGCGTTCTTGACGGCCGACGGTCAGTCGTTCAGCGTGTGATCAACCCACCGACGTTTCAAACAACTTCGGACAGAGCAGCACGTCTGTCGGCTGCGTCGCAAGCCCGTCGATCGCATCCTCGGTGAGGTTCATTTGGTAATTGCCGGGGAAGCCGTAAAACGGCTGCGGGAATGGGACCTTCAGTCGTACGTAATGGTACTCGCCGGTCGACGTCGCTAGCTGCAATGCGACGATCTCCGGGGCGTGCGCCGCGAGACTCGGATCGGGATAGATCCATACGTAGAACGAGTCCTGATCGTCTTCGACCACGATGTGCGCGGGCAGCGGATCGCCGACCGGCTTATTGCACTGCGTGTTCTTGTCGAAGAGAACGTACGTCGGCGAGAGATACAGGAACGAGGGCGGGGCGGTTCCGTCCAGCATCGTCGGTTGAGTGAACACCGGCGCACCATCCGTAAGCTGTTCGTTAACGGTTCGATCGTGCCCATTCAAAATGAAGAGATAATCCGTGCCGTAGCATCGATACTGCGGCGCGCTTATTTGGAGCTGATACATGCCGGGCGGAGTATCGAATTCGATGCGACCGGTCGGCTCGTACAGCCGCTTGAATTCCATGTTTTGATCGACGTGCGGCCGTCCGATCCGGTCGACCATTCGCACGTGCACGGTAATCTGCGTATCGGGTTGAATGTGCATCATCGCCCTGCATAGGCCCAGATGCATGATAATGTGTGCGCCGATCATGGATGTGTGGGGTCCCCCTCGATTTCGTTGAAGCGCCCGCTACGGGCGGCTTTGGCTACGAGCGCGGCGCGCGAGCGAACGCCGAGCGCTTTGAACACAAGTTTGAGATGATTTCGTACGGTCGACGGGCTGCGCCCCAATCTCACTGCGATGGCGTCCGTCGAAAGTCCCTCGCAGATCATGTTGTACACGCGTTCCTGCATGGGCGTGAGCGTTGCGTTTTCGGACGAATCGCTTGGCGTTGCAGGCGCGCACGCTTGCGCGTAGAGGCGCGAATTCGCGTAAAATTCGAGCTTTTCGATCGCGAGCAAACGCCAGCGGTCGGAACGTGTGACTCGAGCGAGAGCGAGCGCCGCGCGCCCGGCTCTCCACTCCGATCCCGCACGATCGAACGCTTCGTACGCCGACTGCAGATCGCGCACGCCTTCGCGCGTTCGGCCGCTCGCCAGATGCACCGTGCCGCGCGTCGCCGTCGCGACCGGATCGATGGTTCGCTCTAACGTTGAA
>JASHZC010000175.1 GCA_030042755.1 Vulcanimicrobiota bacterium
GCACGCGCTGCCCATCAAAGCCTGCGATTCCGCGACGCCTCGCGCAATGCCAAGCTCGCGGTAGCGCGAAAGGGCGCGTTGCGCCGCAGCCAGACTGCTCGGGCGCTGTGTAAACGTCGCGGCCAGCTGGGATTCGGCGAGATCTAAGCCCGCTACAACGAGGGGCGGAGTATCAGACCCCACCCGCTCGCGTGCGAGCTCGACCCATCGCCGCCCTTGCGTCGGTGCCAGCATCCACCAGACTCTGCGGAGAGTTCCGGCCAATTGCTGTCCGACCAAATTGTTGCCGAGCGGGCCGAGCGCCCATTCCAATGCCGCGCGAAAGTTTTCGAGCTCGGGTTCGGATTGAGCCGTCCATGCGCGGTCAGGCGTTGTTTCGTACGCTGCGTCAAGGTGCTCCGCGAGTGCCAGAAATGCGATCGCGTGTGCTTGCGCAACCGCCTCAAATTCGCCGGCTTCGTTCAAGCGCTCGCGCGCATATTGCCGCGTCGATTCCAACAGCCGATAGCGTGTTTGCGTCCCGAGCATTTCGGATTGTACGAGCGATTTGTCGACGAGCGACGCGAGCAAGTCGAGTACGGCAATCTCGTCGATCGTCTCATCGCTGCACACGGCGCTCGCGCTTTCGAGCGTGAAACCGCCGGCGAAGATCGCGAGCTTACGAAAGAGCGCGCGCTCGTCATCGGTTAAGAGCTCGTAACTCCAGTCGATCAGCGCGCGCATCGTTTGCTGGCGCGGAAGCGCATTGCGGTCGCCGCCGGTCAGCACGCGAAAGCGCTCGTCGAGCCGTTGCGCGAGTTGCTGGGGTGAAAGCACTTTGACGCGCGCGGCTGCGAGCTCAATCGCCAGCGGTATTCCGTCGAGGCGCCGGCAAATCTCGGCAACGTGCGGCGCATTTTCCTGCGTGAGCGTGAAGCGCTTGTCGCTCGAGACCGCGCGATCGACGAAAAGCTGTACCGCGCCGTAGTGCGCTACGTTCTCCGCCGAAAGGATCTGCGCATTGGCCGGCACTGGTAGGGACGGCATGCGATACGTCTCTTCACCCGCGATGTTCAAGCCTTCCCGGCTCGTTGCCAAGATGCGTACGCCGGGACAGGCGTGTAGAATTGCTCCGGCGACGGTTCGCACTTCGCCGATCACGTGCTCGCAATTGTCGAGAATCAGCAGGAGGTTTCTGCGAACGAGATATGCGAGCACGGTCTCGAGCACCGGGCGGTTAGGCTGGCCTTGAACGTTGAGCGCTTGCGCGATGACACCCGCGACGAGCGACGGATCGGAGATCGAGGCCAGCTCCACGAGCCACACGCCGTCGCCCGATCCATCGAGTAGTTCCGCGCCGGCTTGAACGGCACACCGCGTCTTTCCGGCGCCGCCGGTACCCACGAGCGTCACAAGCGGAAACTTTTGAATCAAGGCGACGATTTCGGACAAAACCTCCTCTCGGCCGACGAACGTCGTGAGTTGTCGCGGGAGGTTATTGGGAAGCTGATCGAGCGAACGTAGCGGCGGGAACGATTCCTGAAGGTCGGGTGCGATGAGCTGATAGACCTGTTCGGGGCGAGAGAGATCTTTGAGGCGGTGAGCGCCGAGATCCCGCAAGCTGCTTTGCGGCGGCATCTCGCCTTGCAGCAAATCCGCCGACGTGCCGGAGACCAGAACTTGCCCGCCGTGCCCGATCGCAAGCAATCGCGCCACGCGGTTGACCGCCGGCCCGAAATAATCGCCGTCGCGTTCGTCGGCTGTGCCCGTGTGGAGCGCTATCCGTACGCGGACGCCGTCAACCGCCGAAAAATCCTCCGCCGCAAGTGCGCGCTGCGCGTCCAGCGCCGCCGCGATCGCCTGCTGCGCGCGCGCGAAAGCCGCGCAAAAAGCATCGCCGATCGTCTTGAAAATGAACGCGCCGCGTGCTTCGAGCGCGGCGCGCATGAGTGCATCGTGCCGTGCAAGCGCCAAGGCCATCGCGTCTCGGTCGCCGTCCCAACGCGACGCGCTGCCTTCGATATCTGAAAACAGAAACGTCACTGTGCCGGTAGGGCGGGTCGCCATGCGGCCCAGCTTCGCTCCCCGCTCGGCCGCTTCCGCTACGTGCTTCCTGCCGCGAGCGCACCGCCAAGGTCGACGTTACTTGCAGTCACCTTTACGTTTACACCTTCGCCGTTGCTCGTTTGCGACAGCGTCGTCGCGATTTGACCGCCGTTTCCGTTCGTACACGCGATTTGCACCGTGCCGTCTTGACTGCGCGAGATCGTTTCATTTCGCAGATCGATCGTTTGTCCGGGCTCGATGTTCGTGGTCACGCCGTCGCGCGTGAGCGTTGCCGAGCCATTGTTGTCGAGCGATACCTGCGTGCCTCCATTATGCGTCGTAACCGTCGCTTGCTGGTTGTAGGTGACGCCGTTTGCTTTTGGCGCGGTCGCTTGCGTCGAGATCTGAAAACCGCCCGGAATGGAGTTCGAGCGCAGGAGGTTGGGCTCGCCGTTCATGTCGTTCCAGGTGCTGCCGTTGAATGAGAGGTGCGGGTCGCCGTTCGATCCACCGGATGCGTTTGCATAATACTGCTCGTTGCTTCCGGACCAGTTCGAGGAGCTGGAATTGCCGTAACCCATTTGACCCAAAAGTTGGCCGATGACCGACATCAACTGCGCAACGATCGAATAGAGTCCGCCGCTCGATGATTGCGATCCGTCGTACGGATCGGATTGCAATTGAGGCTGGGTGAAGCGCGAGATGGAATCGCCGTCGGAAACTGTCCCGAAGAGCGCGCCGTCGGGCGATGCGGGAGTCCCATCGTAAATACCGGTAGGCGCCAGCGCCACGGTTGGGTCGGAAGGGCGTTCCAGCCACAGGACACTCATTGCACGTAAACCTCCGTTGTGATTGCTGCCTCTCCATCACGACATCGCCGGCGAGCGGCAAGGGTGGAGCCCCTCCGCCGAGAATGCACGGTGCGCTATGAGCGACTCGCAGCAGACGACCATCACGCGCCTAACCGACCGCCTTCGCGCGCTCAAGGAGCGTCTTTGACTACGTAGGCAAGAGCCGAAAAGTGAGCGAGCTCGACCTTCGCTCGCGCGACGAAGGATTCTGGAACGATCCGGAACGCGCGCAGCGAACGATGAAGGAGCTGGCCGATCTTCGGGACGAGGTCGCGCGCATGGACGGCGTCGAGCGCGCGCTAAACGACGCAGGCGAACTGCTGCAGCTCTTTGCCGGCGATCCTTCCGTCGATGGCGAGGTCGACGCAAACCTCTCCCAAGCATCCTCCGCGCTCGACGAACTCGAAATGGCCGCAAACTTTGATGGCGAGTACGATTCGCATGGCGCGATCGTGAGCATCAATGCCGGCGCGGGCGGCGTCGACGCGGCGGATTGGACGCAGATGCTACTGCGCATGTACTTGCGCTGGGCGGATCGCAGTGGATTCTCCACGCAAATCGTCGACGAGTCGGAAGCGGAAGAAGCCGGTCTAAAGTCCGTCACGTTTTTCGTGCGCGGTCGCAATGCATACGGCATGCTTGAAAGCGAGCGCGGCGTCCACCGGCTCGTGCGTCTTTCGCCGTTCGACGCGGCGCACCGCCGTCACACCTCGTTTTCGGCGGTAGACGTGATTCCGGAAATCGAAGCAGATGAAGCGACCGGTGTTGAGATCAAACCCGAAGATCTGCGCATCGAGACGTTCAAGTCGGGCGGCGCCGGCGGGCAGTACGTCAACAAGACGGAGTCGGCGGTGCGCATCATTCACGAGCCAAGCGGCGTTATCGTCGCATCACAGCAGGAGCGATCGCAAGCGCAGAACCGCGACGTCGCGATGAATATTTTGCGGGCCAAGCTGGTGCAGCGCGCGATCGAAGAACGCGACGCGAAACTTTCGGCACTGCGCGGTGAGCGCGCGGCCAACGAATGGGGCTCACAGATCCGTTCGTACGTGCTTCAGCCGTACCAGCTCGTCAAGG
>JASHZC010000176.1 GCA_030042755.1 Vulcanimicrobiota bacterium
CAGGTCAACGCGATCGTCGCCGCCGGTCGCGCCGATCTCGTCGCGCTGGGCCGGCCGCATTTGTCCGATCCAGCATGGACGCTGCATGCGGCGGCGCAATTAGGATACGACGCGGCAGACTTGTGGCCGGTACAGTACCTCCCGGGGAAGACGCAACTCGACCGTCTACGCGCACGCGAACAAGGAGCGACGCATGCCATCTGATCCGTCCATGCTCGTGGGAAAGCACGCGCTCATAACCGGGGGCTCGCGTGGCATTGGCGACGCAATCGCGCGAGCGTTGGCTGCGCGCGGCGCCCGGATTTCCGTCGTCAGCCGCCAGCCGGGTGGAGCTGCCGCGGAGTTCACGAGGGCAACGGCCGACGTCAGCGACGAGGCGGCCGTGCAGCGAGCATTCGCCGCATGTCGTGAGGCCAACGGTCCAATCGAGATTCTCGTGAACAACTCGGGAATCGCCGACTCCGCTCCGCTCGCGCGCACGTCGCTCGCACTCTTCGAGCGCGTCGTGGCAACGAACCTGACCGGCACGTTTCTGTGCACGAAAGAAGCCGTGCAAGATATGCTGATCGCGCGTTGGGGCCGAATATTGAACGTCGCCAGCATCGCTGGATTGTACGGAGCGCCCTACATCGCGGCATACTGCGCGAGCAAACACGGTGTCGTCGGATTCACGCGTGCCATCGCCGCGGAATTCGCTTCGACCGGAATTACGGCCAACGCAATTTGCCCGGGATACACCGAGACCGACATGATGCAGCAGGCGATCGACAAGATCGTCAAGCACACGGGCGCAAGTCGCGAGTCGGCGCGGAGCACGCTCGCCTTGATGAATCCGGAAAATCGGATCGCCACGGTCGACGAGATTGCGAAAGCCTCGCTCGAGCTGATGTGCAGCGACAAGAGCGGCGTTGCGCTCGTGATCCCGGGTGGCGAGGAGGCCGCAATGCCCGGATCGAGGCACGCCTGACCGCAAAATAACGGAGCTCCCGCCGAAATTTTAGCGGGAAACGCGGCGCGCACGTCGCAATCCACGAACAAACGGAGGAAAGCCATGCGCGGAATTATCGCAGCGACGTTACTCTTTGCTTTGATCGGCGCTTCCACCACATCGATGGCGCGAGCCTACGACGTCGCGGACGTGCTCGCCGCTCCGTTTCCCGATAATCTTGCCGCGTCGCCCGACGGTAGCGTGCTGGTTTGGAAAGTGGACGCGAGTGGCGTACGCAATCTCTATACCAATGCGGGCGGCAACGTGCACGCCATCACGCATTACACCGCCGACGACGGCCAAGACATCGATACGCCACAAATTCTTCCGGATAACTCCGGCGTCGTCTATCTGCATGGCGGTGTTGAGGACAACGCAGGCGGCGAGAACCCGAATCCGGCCCAGGAAGTTCCTCCGCCGGATCGCGCCATCTTCGTCGTTCCGGTCGCCGGAGGCGAACCGGTGCAGGTCGCGCTGGGCAATGGGGTCTTTCTCTCACCCAAAGGTGATGCAGTCGCGTTCACGACCGTGCAAGGCCAGCTCGGCTTCGTGTCGATCGCCAAGAGCGACGGGTCGTTTACGGTAGGCAAACCGGAGATGCTGCCGATTCGTGGCAGTGTGTCGAGCCCGGTGTGGTCGCCGGATGGTTCGAAGATCGCCTTTACCACTGCGCGGGGCGATCATTCCTTTATCGCGATCTACACGCCCGCCAAACACGCGTACGTCTACGCGACGCCGGACTTTTCCCAAGATGACGCGGCGGCGTGGTCGCCGGACAGCACGCGCGTGGCGTTCGTGCGGATGCCGGGGATGAAAATTGGCGAAAACGTGTATGACTACACCACCTTTGAATCCGCCGACGCTTCGAAGACGCCGTGGTCGATTTGGGTCGCAAATGCTGCAAGCGGTAACGCGCGACGGGTTTGGACCGCGAGTCCCGGAATGGGTCACGCGTTCTATCCATCGTCGAGCACCGCGCAATTGTGGTGGATGACCGACAATCACATCGCGTTCACCTGGGAAGGCGACGGCTGGGCACACATTTACGCCGTTTCGGCCAATGGCGGCCCCGCCGTGCGGTTGACCACGGGTGCTTTCGAAGTAGAAACGGTCGTGGAATCGCCCGACCGTTCGCGTCTGATCTACGCTACCAACGAAGGTGCAATCGACGAGCGGCATATCTGGAGCGTCGGGCTCGGCGGCCATCCGCAAGCGCTTACGCATGGCCCGGGCAATCAATGGTTCCCCACACCGCTCGCAAAGGGCGGTCTGGCCTATATCGACGGGTGGTACGCAGCGCCGCCGGTCGTGACGATCGCCGGCACTCCCGTGAAAAGACTGGTCGCGGTGCAGACGCCCGCGAACTATCCTGCCTCGCAGATGGTTCGCCCACAACTCATCACCTACAAGGCACCCGACGGGCTGACGATTCACGCGCAACTGCTGGTGCCGCGCCACGTAACGGGAAGGATGCCGGCGATCGTGTTCGATCACGGCGGTCCGCCGCGGCAGATGCTTGGTGGGTTCCATTATATGGAGCCGTACACGCATCTGTACGAGATGAATCAATATCTCGCGAATCGCGGCTTCGTCGTGCTTTCGATCAATTATCGTCTTGGGATCATGTACGGGTACAAATTCCGCAACCCACCGCATGGCGGATGGCACGGCGGATCCGAATATCAAGACGTGCTGGCGGGCGCGAAGTGGTTGCAGAAACAATCCTACGTCGATCCCAATCGCATCGGAATCTACGGTTTGTCGTACGGCGGCCTCTTGACGGCGCTTGCGCTTGCACGCAACTCCGACATCTTCAAAGTTGGAGCGGACTTTGCAGGCGTACACGATTGGCCTTCGGCCTTCGATCACGACTCCGGGCGTCCGATCGGTACGCCCGAACAACGGGAGATCGCAAGGATGTCTACCGCGGAAGGCTATCTCGACACGTGGAAGTCGCCGGTCTTTATCGAGCAGGGTGACGACGATCGCAACGTATCGTTCTCACAAAGCGTCGACCTTGCGACGAAGTTGCGCGACCGCGGCGTAACCGTGCAGACGCAGGTTTTCCCCGACGAAACCCACGAGAATCAGGTCTGGGAGCATTTGGTCGAGCAATATCGAGCGGCGGCAGACTTCCTCGCAAAGTACCTGCAGCCGGCAGAGTAGGAACGAGGGCCTGGTAACGGGCCCTAGGCGCCGTACCAGCGCAGATTCGGCCAAATTCGATCGAGCGGCATCACCGGCCCGTTGCAGAGATAGATCGGCGACGGTCCTTCGACAACCCATTTGAGTGGTTCGTTCGACGTTCGCACGAGGCGGCACGATCGATAATACTGCCGCAAGATAGCGAAACGCGTTGCGCCGATCGCTATAAGGGTATCTCCGTCGTACCCTCGCGTGCCCCACAGCCAGTACGTGTTTTGACTGCCGATGGCCGCCGGCAACCCGAATCCCGGGCCGAAGAAATCGATCGCGCCGGCATCAGCATAGGTATCGGCATAGATTGCGGTCTTTTGACGCATGTGCACGGGAAGTGCGTAGTATACCGATGCGACGTCGTGGGCCAGGCGGCGCCAGCCGAACTCTTCGGCGTAGATTGGCTGAATGAGATGTGCCTGCGCTCCTGAGCCCGTGAGATGAACTAGTTCCGAGTATCCGATGAAGTCGTCCACCGAGAGAATCGGAATTGAAAGTGGAAGCGCCGCAATCGCGCTTGCGAGCACGGCCGCAAAGGTCGACACGCGCAACCACGCAGCCGCCCGTTCCACCGCGGTCGAGCCGATCGCGAGCAGCGGCGCATAGATGCCGATCACGTAATATCCCTTGGCTTCGAGCAACACGGCTGCCACAAATAGTGCGACGTACGCAAACGGAATGAACCGCAGGGCGCGCAAGCGCGGCGACGCAAAGGGTGCGAGAAGTCCGCATATCCAGACCGGCGCGGCGAACGGGTTGGTATAGATGGCTTGTTCGAGCGCAAACGACACGGCGTTACGCGCGAGGTTAGTCGACTCGAGCAGCCAGCCGTTGTTGAAGGGATGACGATGAGCGACGTCGCCTTGGAGCACGGTAACGAACGGCCACTGGTGCGAGGCTTGCCACCAAAGATTCGGCGCTATGACGATCGTCACGATCGAGGCGCACACCAGAAGCCACGGCGTCGCGAGAACGCGTCGCTCCGGCACCAAAAGCACGCCGAGCAGCAGCGCGGCGACGAGTAGCACCATTGAATACTTGGCGTAAAGGCCAAAGCTTATCGCCGCAGCGAGAGCAATCCAGGTTGTCGGGCGGCTGTTGCGCACGATCCGCACGCTGCACCACGTCACGAGCGTCCACGACAACGGCTCGAACGAAGATGTCGTGAGCACGTTTCCTAAGAGGAGATATGCAGGCGTCAGGGCGATGGCGATGCCGGCGAGCCATTGCGCGAAGCGTCCTCCCCCGAGCTCGCGCGCGATCTGCACGCCCGCGAACGCACATAGCGCGGCCGCAGCGCACGGCAGAATGCGAAGCGCGACAAGCCCGTCGTTCGCCGGTTGTGCCAGCCACGCGGCTAACGCAACCAGCGGCGGTTGATCGACGTAGCCCCACGCGAGATGACGGCCGCACGCGATGAAATACAACTCGTCGCGGAAGTGGCCGTATCGCCACGCTGTGCCAAGATGCAAGAGGAAAGCGGCCAGCGCGACCGCGGTGGCGATCATCCGATCTCACGCGTCATGAGCAGGAATTATGCGCCCTCTGGGCCGACCCTTGCGTCGATGACCAAGGCTCGTATTGACATAGAAGATCGTGTCGCGGTCGTAACACTCGATCGTCCAGAGCGAAAGAATCCCCTCACCTTCGAACTGTACGCGCAGCTTCGTGATTGGTTTGGCGCACTGCGTGACGATCGAACGATCCGGGCCGTGGTGCTTACCGGCGCCGGCGCGAACTTTTGCTCGGGCGGCGACGTGCACGAGATCATCGGACCGTTGACGAAGTGTACGCCGGCACAGCTGCTCGATTTCACGCAGATGACGGGCGACGTCGTCAAAGCGATGCGCGCTGCTCCGCAGCCGATCGTTGCGGCAATCGACGGCGTGTGCGCTGGAGCGGGCGCAATTCTGGCGATGGCGAGCGACTTACGGTTTGGAACCGCGCGCGCGCGAATTGCATTCTTGTTCGTTCGCGTCGGCCTCGGAGGCTGCGATATGGGTGCGTGTGCGATATTGCCGAGAATCGTCGGGCTCGGGCGTGCCGCCGAATTGCTCTACACCGGTCGCGAGCTCAGTGGTCGCGAGGCTCAGTCTTGGGGATTTTTGAACGGTCTCACCGATCCGGCAGACGTGCTCGCCATGGCTACCGATACCGCGCGAATGCTTGCGCGCGGCCCGACACTGGCGCACGCGGCAACGAAGCGTATGATGCACCAGGAATGGGCGATGCCGCTCGACGCTGCGATCGACGCGGAAGCCCAGACGCAAGCCGAGCTGATGCAAACGGCAGATTTTCGCCGAGCGTACGAAGCATTCGTTGCGCGACGCGCGCCGGTTTTCGAAGGAGATTAGCGGGAGCGTGGACGCGAGCGCATTAGCATGGCCATTTTTCGATGACGAGCACCGCGCGTTTGCAACCTCGCTTGCAACGTGGCTCGAGGAAAGGCCGATCTTCGAAGATGAATCGGCGCCCGAGGCGAGCGTTCGCACGTGGGTCCGCGCACTCGGCGAGGCCGGATGGCTGCAGGCGTGCACCGCGCTCGACGTTCGCAAGTTAGCTTTGGCGCGAGAACGCCTTGCATATCGCTCGGCAATCGGTGACTTCGGCTTTGCAATGCAAGGCTTGGGGAGCGGTGCGATAACGCTCTTCGGTTCGCCGTTGTTGCAATCGCGGTATCTCAAGGGCGTGGCGTCCGGCGTCGCCATTGCCGCATTCGCACTCTCCGAACGCGAAGCCGGATCGGACGTCGGTGCATTGAAGACGCAGGCGAGATCCGCCGGCGACCGCTACGTGCTGGATGGCGAAAAAACCTGGATCTCGAACGCTGGGATTGCCGATTTCTACGTCGTGTTCGCGCGCAGCTCAGCCGATTCGACCGGCTCCAAAGGGATCTCGGCTTTCGTCGTTGATGCCGATGCGGATGGCCTGCATGTCGGCGAACGCATCGAAACGCTTTCACCGCATCCTCTCGGAACGGTGACGTTCGACGGCTGCGTCGTACCGGCAAGTCATCGCTTGGGCGAAGAAGGCGAAGGCTTCAAGATTGCGATGGCGACGCTCGATCTCTTTCGTACGACGGTAGGCGCAGCTGCGCTCGGCTTTGCGCGTCGAGCGTACGACGAGGCGCGAGCTCACGCCGCGACGCGCGAACTCTTCGGCGCGCCGCTCGCATCGATGCAGCTCACGCAGGCAGCGATCGCCGAGATGGCGCTGGATATTGATGCGGCAGCGCTGCTGGTGTATCGCGCGGCGTGGGCAAAGGACAACGGCGCGAAGCGCATCACGCGCGAGGCGGCCATGGCAAAGCTCTTTGCAACCGAAGCCGCCGGACGAATCTGCGATCGTGCGGTTCAACTGTTCGGAGCGCGCGGCATCGCGCGTGGCGAGGTCGTCGAGCGTCTCTATCGCGACGTCCGCGCGCTTCGTATTTACGAAGGCGCGAGCGAGGTGCAAAAGCTTGTGATCGCGCGCGCGAGCTTGGAGCGGTAGCATGGAAGGCGCACACGTCGATACCTTTGCAGACGATCGTCTGCCGCCGCCGGAGTTGATGCCCGAACTGCGCTTCGACTTGGCGCGGCTGCATTACCCGGAGCGGATGAACGCCACGAGCTACCTGCTCGATCGCCACATCGACGAAGGTCGCGCCGGTCGCCGCTGCGTCGTGGCATCTGGCGATGTCGACTGGACCTACGGCGATTTGGATCTCGCCGTTGGAAAGATCGCGAACGTCCTGGTGCGCGACCTCGGCGTCGTTCCCGGAACGCGCGTGCTGCTGCGCGCGCCGAACACGCCAATGCTCGCAGCATGCTGGCTGGCCGTGCTCAAAGCCGGCGGAATCGCCGTGACCACGATGCCGCTCTATCGCGCCGGCGAACTGCGACAAATCATCGCAAAGGCGCGCATCGCCGTGGCGCTGTGCGACGCGCGTCTCCAAGACGAACTGCTCCTCGCATGCGACGAGAATCCGAGCATTCGCGTCACGCTCTTCAACACGCAGGCGGCCGATGGGCTCGAAATGCTGATGGAGCGCGTGCCGTCGCGATTCGAGACCGTGCCGACGGGCGCGCAAGAGGTTGCGATCATCGCGTTTACGTCTGGAACGACAGGTGTGCCGAAGGCTGCCCTGCACTCCCATCGCGATCTCGTTGCGACATGCGATACGTACGGTAAACACGTACTCGAAGCGCACCCTGACGATCTATTTACCGGCAGCCCGCCGCTCGCATTCACGTACGGCTTGGGCGGCTCGCTCCTCTTTCCGCTGGCTGTTGGCGCGGCAACGCTGTTGCTCGAGAAATCGCAGCCGGAAGATTTGCTGCATGCGATCGATGAATTTGGTGTCACGACGCTCTTTACGGCGCCGATCGCATATCGCGCGATGCTCGGGCTGCTCGACCGGTTCGATATCTCGACGTTGAGGACGTGCGTTTCCGCCGGAGAGGCTTTGCCGAAAACGGTATTCGACCAGTGGCTGGAGCGCACGAAACTGCCCATACTCGACGGCATCGGCAGCACGGAGATGTTGCATATCTTCATCGGAAGTCCACGTTCGGAAGTCCGATCCGGTTCGACCGGACGCGTGGTGTACGGATACGTTGCCGAAATCCACGACGAGCGCGGCGACGCGTTGCCGGTGGGCGACGTGGGGCGACTGGCCGTGAAAGGCCCCACCGGCTGCAAGTACCTGGACGACGAGCGCCAGCGTTCGTACGTTCAAAGTGGCTGGAATTATCCCGGTGACGCATACCGGACGGACGACGAGGGCTATTTTTTCTATGTGGCGCGTACCGACGACATGATCGTTTCAGCGGGGTATAATATTTCGGGCCCGGAAGTCGAACAGGCTCTCATGACGCATGCGCAGGTGCGCGAATGCGCGGTCATCGCCAAGCCGGATCGCATTCACGAAACGAATATCGTCAAAGCCTACGTCGTCATGACGTCGGCCGAGTACCGCACCGACCGAAAGGCCGAAGAGTTGCGGGCACACGTCAAAGCACTTATCGCGCCCTTTAAGGCGCCGCGCGAGATCGAGTTTGTCGACGAGCTCCCGCGTACGCCGAGCGGAAAGGTTCAACGGTATAAATTGAGGGAACGTGCGTCCGCCGAATAGTCTCACGATTCTCGTCTTGATCGCAGCGGCGTTCGGCTTCGCTGCCTTTTGGGATCCGCCGATCGGCGTTCCGGGATTTTGGATTTTCGTCGGGGCAATCGTCGTACTGTTGCTGTGGAATCGCTTTAATAGGGCGGCCGCGGCGAAGCGGTGGATCGCGCAAGCCTCCGACGCACCAATCGTGCTCGCGATGCCGTTTCACGATCGATGGCGGGTACTCTCCGGCGGTCCGAACCCCGCCCACAATCACCATCAGTCGAAACGCGATCAGTATTTCGCCTACGATTTTCTGCGCGACGATGGCGACTCGTGGGATCAGCCGATACTTGCACCCTGCGACGGAATGGTCGTGCACGTCGAAAATCGTCAAGACGACGCGCCGCCTGGCGCGCGGAGTCACCATCGCGCGCGGCCGCTTGGAAACTATGTGTCGATCCAGACGCCGCAGGGATACGTCATCTTGGCACACTTGCGTGCGGGATCGGTTGGCGTTCGCGTTGGCGATACGGTGCGGGCCGGCGACGAGATCGGACGTTGCGGGAATTCTGGAAACACCAGTGGAGCGCATCTGCACGTTCACGCCCAAGATCAGCCGAGTCAGTCGATCGATGGAGCGGAGGGCGTTCCCATCGCCTTTCTGGACGACGACGGTGAACCCGTGCTCCTCGAGTACGGAGACCGGTTAGGGTAACACGGCGGTCGCTTCGATCTCGACTTTGGCGCCGTCTTCGAGCAAATCGGCGACTTCGACGAGCGTCATCGCCGGAAAATTCGCGCCGAATAGTTCGCGATAGATCGCTCCGAGCTCGGGCGCAGCGTCGCGATACTCGTGTTTGTCGGTAACATACCACGTCAAGCGCGTCACGTGCTCGGCGTCGCCGCCCGCAGCTCGAAGCACTGCCAACACATTCCGCAGTGCCTGTGCGCTTTGCTCGAGAAAATCCCGGGAGACGATCTCGTTGCGCTCGTCCCAACCGATCTGACCTGCGACGAACAGCAGACGGCCTCGCGCGATAATGCCGTTGCTATAGCCTTTGGGACGGGGCCATCCTTCGGGCTGGATCGACGTCATATGCTCGTTTCCTCCAAACGCGATGTGCGGCTTACAAACGAAACGTTGCCGAGCACGTAGGCAAGGACCATCCCGCCGACGCAAACCGCTGCTCCTACGAGCTCGTGTTCCGTGAATGCAGCGTGGAGCATCGGTACGCTCAAGATGCCGGTGAATACCGGCGTTGCGAACTGAAAAATCGATCCCTTTCCGGCGCCGAGTTGGTTGATGCCGTAAATCCACACCGGGTACGTGAGCAAGATCGGGAAGAACGTTGCATACAGTATGCGCCACCACACGTCCCAACCAAGCGCAAAAAGGTTGGTATGCAACAGCGCGGGCACGCCACCCGGGGCTAGAATCAACGCCCCGATAAACATCGTGATCGCCAACAGCTCGAGCGTCGAGTACCGTGCCAGCAGGCGCGATCCGACGACGTTATATATGGCGAACACGAACGCCGAACCGAGCACCAAGAGATCGCCGACGCGCAACGTTGCGTTTCCGGAAAACGCGCCTTCGAAGATCGCAACGCCGAGCAACGCGATCGCGGCTCCGATCCAGCGCCCGCTGCGTACTCGCTCGTGCCCGCGAACGGCGACGATCGCTAGCGTAAAGAGCGGGGCCATCGCGCCGAGCAGCGCGGTGGCGAACGGTGTGGTCCTTGCGAGACCGAAGACCCAGAGATACTGGTAGAAGCCATATCCGCATGCCCCGCACAAGAGGAGCCTTGGAATGTCGGCCCGTTCGACGTGAATCCGTCCGCCGCTGATCCAAACGAACGCGAACGCGAGCGGCGTCATGACGACGAAGCGTAAGAACGTGAAGGCGAGCGGGTTCATGTGCTCGATGGCCTGCTTCGCGAAGATCATGTTCAATGCCCAAGCGAGGACCACATAGAGAAGGGCGGTGTAAATCAGCAGGCGGCGCGGCACGATGAAGCGCAGTTTCGAGCGTTGATGGACGCCTCCATGCAATTCATCGAAAATGGCTCGCTGCGCTTGTGCGTCGAGCATCGCGGAACGGGTTCACGCCACGTGCTGTTCGTGCACGGCTGGATTTCGTCACGCCGCATGTGGTACGACGTCGCCGCTCTGCTCGATCCGCAGGAATTTTCGGTTCATCTCCTCGACTTGCGCGGCTGCGGGCGCTCCGACCGTCCCTTGCACGGTCACGATCTCGTCGGCTACGCAAGTGACGTACGCGTTGCTCTCGAGGCGATCGAGGCACCCGTTACGCTGATCGGGCATTCGATGGGTGGAAAACTGGCGCAATACGTCGCCTCCGAGCGCCCGCCTAACCTGGAACGATTGATTTTGGTGGCGCCGGGAACGGCGCGCGGCGCGAAGGGCTCGCCGCGTCATCGAGCGCTCACGTTGGATACCTATGGATCGCGCGAACGCATCGAGCGCTTTCAGCGCGCGGCGATGCGCCGCGACGTCGAAGCGGCGGCCATGGAACGCATTGTGGACGATGCGCTCGTTGCGTCCTACGAACATTGGATCGGATGGTACGATCGCGGTCGCGCTGCGGAATTCTCGGATAAACTCGCGGCGATTGCGGTTCCTACTCTTGCCGTCGGCGGCGCGAGCGATCCGCTCGTCTCACCCGCCGCAATAAAACGCGACGTGACCGGCGCGATCGCCGGAGCGGTATTCGTGCTGCTTCTCAACGCGGGACACAATCTTCCAATCGAAACACCGCATGAAATTGCGCAAGCCGTGCGCACGTTCGGAAGCGACCGTATCTAAGGATCCCAAGCCGGTGCCGAGGTCGCCGAGCTTTCAACGAGTGGCTGCCAGACGTTACCTGCGCTCGCCGCACCTGTTCCGCTCGCGTCGTATTCAACCGTAATCAGCGAGTTCGGGGCACCCGCATCGTCGCCGGGGCCGCCCGCAGCAAGCCCGGCGATGCTCGCGTCCGTTCCGCCGACAATTGCTGCGAAGGGTGCCGTCGCGAACGTCCGATAGGCGACGAGTTGCGAACGCATGGCGAGCTGCGCTCCGCTTGCAGCGCTCGCCGTGCTCGAAATGACGAAGGCAGCGCGCGCCTCGATCACGGCGCTATTCTCTTGGAGCATTACCGTGCAGCCGGTCTGCGGGCAACTCGCCGGACTGCTCGGCGCCGGCGACGGTGTTGCAAAGCTCGTCACGACGTTGATTTCGCATCCGCTTGTGTCGCCGTAGGCGCACGTAGCAATCGGCGCAGGTAGGGCGAACGCGGAGGTCTGTGGATCGGCTGCAACCGCCTGTGCGATCGCAGCCTGCGCGCTATACGAGCCGGATACAATTGCGCTCCGTACGGCATCGGCGGCACGCTCCCGCAGCGCTGCTTGCGCGAGCGCCGCCGCGCCGTGAGCGATGGTTTCTCCGAGCACCGCAAGGAGCGCGAGAAGAAACAACGTTCTCAGGA
>JASHZC010000177.1 GCA_030042755.1 Vulcanimicrobiota bacterium
CTCATGTCCCGCCTCTCCGATCGCACGCTTGCGCTCATGGAACGCCTCCGTCTCCGCGACGACGATCGCGTCTCCGACCTCGGACGAACGAAGTTGCTGACGCACGGCGAGGTTCGCCCGCGCGCGATCGTTTTGCTACACGGTCTCTCCGCCAGTCCCGCGCAATTCGTCCGTTTCGCGCACGAACTGCACCGCGAAGGGCACAACGTCGTGGTGCCGCGGCTACCACGGCACGGTCATCGCGATCGTCTTTCGAGCGCGCTTGCGCTGCTGACCGTCGACGACTTGCGCCGGTTTGCGGGCGAAAGCGTGGAGTTGGCGCAGGGGCTTGGAGAGCACGTGGTCGTCGCGGGGTTTTCCCTGGGCGGATTGCTCGCAACGTGGATAGCGCAGCGTTACGAAATCGAACGGGCGGTTGCGATCGCTCCATTTTTCGGGATGTCCTGGATGCCAAACCGGTTCCTGGGCCAGTTTACCGATTTTCTCTTGAAATTGCCCAATCTTCACGGTTGGTGGAACCCGCTCGCGCGAGAAAAACAGTCGCCCGAGCACGGGTACCCACGCTATGCGACGCACGCGGTCGCGAACGCGCTGCTGCTTGCGCGCGAAGTTTTCGCGCAGTCGAACCGCGAGATCGCTGCGCGCGAGTTGATCTTCGTAACGAACGCGCGCGAGGCAGCGACCAACAACCGCGCGGTCCGCAGGCTCGAAGCGCTTCTGCGCGGGTCGAACTCACGGCAGCTGAAGCACGTCGTATTGACCGGGATTCCACCGTCCCACGACATCATTGAGCCACTGCGCCATCCCGCTCTAGCCGACTCCGTCTTCCCAACGCTGCTAGATATACTCATCAAATAGCTTGGCAGGCGCTAGCGGGGCAGGGCTCTGCGGTGCGATAATTCAGATATTATGGCCGTTTCCACCGCACTTCGTTCCATCCATCACTTCATCGACGGCGCCGTGCTCGACGAACCGTCCGAGCGGTACGGCGAAGTCTACGACCCGGCGCGGGGCATCGTACAAGCGCGAGTCGCATTCGCCGACCAACGCACGGTGGACCGCGGCGTACGAGTCGCCTCCGCAGCGTTTCCAAACTGGCGCGATGCGCCGCTGGGCAAGCGCTCCGAAGTTCTCTTCGCCTTTCGCGAGTTGCTGCGCGAGAACGCGCCGCGCTTCGCGCAGATCGTTTCGTCGGAGCATGGCAAGATCGTCACCGACGCAGCGGGAGAGGTCGCGCGCGCTCTCGAGGTCGTCGATTTCGCATGCGCCTTGACGCATCTCACCAAGGGCGAGTTTAGCGAGAGCGTTTCGCGCAACGTCGATACGTATTCGATTCGTCAGCCGCTCGGAGTATGCGTCGGCATAACGCCGTTCAATTTTCCGATGATGGTTCCGGCATGGATGTTCGCGATTGCGATCGCATGCGGGAACGCCTTCGTCCTCAAGCCGTCCGAACGCGATCCGTCCGCTGCGAATCTCATCGCAGAACTCTGGGTGCAAGCCGGCTTGCCGAAGGGCATATTCAACGTCGTGCACGGTGACAAGGTCGCGGTCGATGCGCTGCTGACGCATCCGGACGTGGCTGCCGTCAGTTTTGTCGGCAGCACGCCGATCGCGCGGTACGTTTATGCGACCGCCGCGGCGCATGGCAAGCGCGTGCAGGCGCTGGGTGGCGCGAAGAATCATTTGGTCGTCATGCCCGACGCAGATATGGATGCTGCCGCGGACGCGCTCGTCTCCGCAGCGTACGGATCGGCCGGTCAGCGATGCATGGCAATTTCTGCGAGCGTTACCGTCGGTAACGCGCACGAAGCGCTGCTCCCCAAAATTCGCGAACGGATCGCGAAATTGAAAGTCGGGCCGGGCGCGGATGCAGCGAATGACATGGGCCCGGTCGTAACGGCGCAGGCGCGCGAGCGTATCACCGGCTACATCGAGCAAGGCGCCAGCGCCGGAGCGGCGCTTATCGAGGACGGGCGCGATTTGCACGTCGAGGGTTGCGAAGACGGGTTCTGGGTCGGGCCGACGCTTTTCGATGAAGTGACGCCGAATATGACGATCTACACCGACGAAATCTTCGGGCCCGTGCTCGTGAACGTGCGTGCTGACTCGCTCGACGAAGCCCTCGCGATCGTCAACGACAATCCGTATGGTAACGGAACCTCGATCTTCACGCGCAGCGGCGGTGCAGCCCATAAATTTCAGCGTGAAGTGCAAGTCGGTATGGTCGGCGTGAACGTGCCGATCCCGGTGCCGGTCGGATACTACAGCTTCGGCGGTTGGAAAGCGTCGCTGTTCGGCGACCTGCATATTTACGGGGAAGACGGCTTCCGCTTTTACACGCGCGGCAAAGTCGTCACGGCCCGTTGGG
This sequence comes from Vulcanimicrobiota bacterium, assembly GCA_030042755.1. The sequence goes on from JASHZC010000177.1 coordinate 2,372, forward strand.
ATGAGAGCGGCGCGGGCGTCAACTTAGGATTTCCGACGCACCGGTGACGATGAACGAGCTGGGACCTTCGATCCACCGGTCGTTGAACGACTTGGACGTGAAGCTCGAGGCGAACCGCTGCCTGTACTGTTACGATGCGCCATGCATGAACGCGTGCCCGACGCACATCGACGTTGCGTCCTTCATTGCAAAGATCGCGCAGGGCAATCTCAAAGGCAGCGCGCGCGACATTCTCAGCGCGAATCCAATGGGCGCGAGTTGTGCCCGGGTCTGTCCTACCGAAGAACTCTGCGAAGGCGCATGCGTCTACGCGAAGGACGGATCCCCGATTCGTATCGGCGATTTGCAGCGCTACGCGATCGACGCGCTCGAGCGTAGCGGCGAGCAGCTGTTCTCGCCGGGGGCGCCGACCGGGAAACGCGTGGCGATTGTCGGCGGCGGTCCGGCCGGACTCTCCGCGGCGCGCGATTTACGCTTAATCGGACACGCGGTAACGATCTTCGAAGCGCGCGACGCATTAGGCGGGTTGAACACGTTCGGGATCGTGCCGTTTCGGCTTTCGAACGACGTTGCGCTCTGGGAAGCGCAGTATGTCGTTCAACTCGGCGTCGAGGTCCGAACCGGCGTCGAGGTCGGCGAGGACTTCCCGGTCGATGCACTGCTCGAAGACTTCGATGCTGTCGTACTTGCGTGCGGCATGGGCGGCGTGCCGGCATTGGCCATTCCGGGTGAGGAGCTTGCGTGGGACGCGCTCGACTTCATCGAGCACGTCAAACGCGGGCGGCGCATCGGCGATCTTGGCGATCGCGTAGCGGTAATCGGTGCCGGAAATACGGCGATCGATGCGTTGACGTGCGCAAAACGCATGGGCGTGGAAAGCGTCACCATGTACTATCGCCGCGGCGAGGAGCACATGAGTGCCTACGAGTTCGAATATACCTTTGCAAAGAACGAAGGTATCGAGTTTCGCTTTTATTGTGCAGCGGTTCGGATCGTACCGAATGAGATTACGTTCGTGCGAACGGAGGTGCGCGACGGAAAACTGGCGCCGGTTGCGCAGAGCGAATTCACGGAGGGCGTCAGCACGGTAATCAGCGCGATCGGACAGACGCGCCTGGAATCGACGCTGAATGCGTTCGGCATCGCAACCGATGCGGGCGTCGTGCGCGTAGACGACGCGCTGCGCACCTCGCGACCCGGCGTTTTTGCGGCCGGTGATTGCATCTTTGCCAAGGGCGCGCGTGAGGCAATGGTCGTCGAAGCGGCAGAGCAAGGCAAGATCGCCGCACGAAGCGTCGATGCCTATTTACGGGCGAAGGCCGCATAGTTCATGACTGACCTGAGCAGCTCGCTCGCGGGCATTCGATCTCCGAATCCGTTCTGGCTCGCTTCTGCGCCGCCGACGAACAGCGGCCACCAGGTGATGCGAGCGTTCGAAGCCGGATGGGGCGGTGTGGTGTGGAAGACGCTCGGCACGCCCATCGTCAATGTCACCTCGCGCTTTGCGGGACTCGATTACAAGCAAAACAAGATGATCGCGATGAACAACATCGAGCTCATCACCGATCGCCCACTCGACGACAACCTTCGTGAGATTCGCGCGTGCAAGCGTGCCTTTCCGGATCGCGCGATCGTCGTGTCGCTCATGGAAGTCTGCGAGCGGCAGGCGTGGCACGAGCTCGTCAAGCACGTGCAAGAAGAAAACATCGACGGTTTCGAGCTGAACTTTGGCTGCCCGCACGGTATGAGCGAGCGGGGTATGGGCTCGGCGGTCGGTCAACATGCCGATCTGATCGAGGCTGTGACGAGCTGGGCCAAAGAAGTCGCACGCGTTCCCGTCATCGTGAAGCTCACGCCCAACATCACGGACGTTCGCGTGCCGGCACGAGCCGCAACGGCAGGCGGTGCCGATGCGCTCAGTATGATCAACACGATCAATAGTTTGATCGGAGTCGACCTCGACTCTTGGAATCCGATTCCGCACGTCGACGGCAAAAGCTCGCATGGCGGCTACTGTGGACCGGCGGTCAAGCCGATTGCACTGAACATGGTCAACGAGTGCGCGCGCGATTCGCAGGTGAACGTCCCGATCTCGGGGATCGGCGGCGTTGAGACGTGGAAGGATGCCGTTGAGTTCTTGCTGCTCGGCGCGAGTAACGTGCAGCTGTGCACGGCGGTGATGCACCACGGCTTTCGCATCATCGATCAGCTCTGCGACGGTCTGCGCTCGTACCTCGAGGAGCGCGGTATGAACGCGGTCGAGGATCTGGTCGGTGGCGCGAAAGACCGGATCACAACGTGGGAGAATCTCAATCTCAACTATCAAATCGTCGCGGAGATCGATCAGGCTACCTGCATCCATTGCAGCAAATGCTACGTCGCCTGCGAGGATGCCGCTCATCAGTGCATCGATCGCGAGATGCGCGACGGCGTAGCGATCTTGAAGGTCGATCAGGCGCACTGCGTCGGATGCAACCTCTGCATGATGGTTTGCCCGGTCGACGATTGCATCACGATGCTGCACGTGGAAAACGGCCTGGCCCCCGAAAGCTGGAAACAGCGGAGCAGTCTTTGGGAAAAGTGATTCGCGGCGGTACCATCGTTACCGCAACAGATACTCAGCGAGCCGATCTCCTTATTGAGGGCGAGCGCATCAGCATGCTCGCAGAGTCGATTCCGAGTTCGGGACATGACGTCGTCGACGCAAGCGGCACGTACGTCTTTCCGGGAGGTGTCGATCCACACACCCATCTGGACATGCCGTTCGGCGGAACGATTACCGCCGACGATTTCGAAAGCGGAACGCGCGCGGCACTGCTTGGCGGCACGACGACGATTGTCGACTTCGCGCTGCACACGCGCGGGGATTCCCTTCACAACGCGCTACGAACGTGGCACGCGAAAGCCGCAGGGAAAGCCTGTGCGGATTACGCCTTCCACCTTACGATTGCCGACGGTCGCGACGAAACGATGAACGAGATCGCGAAGATCGTTGCCGAGCAGGGCGTCAATTCTTTCAAAGTTTTCATGGCATACAAACACGTTCTCTACGTCGACGACGAGACGATCTTCAAGACGCTGCAGGCCTGCCGCGACGCCGGCGGACTCGTCCAAGTGCATGCCGAGAACGGCGACGTCATCGAAGTTATCACGAAACAAGCGTTGGCGGATGGCAAGACCGAGCCCGTTTGGCACGCGCGCACGAGGCCGGTCGAATGTGAAGGAGAGGCGACGCACCGTGCCATTCGGCTTGCGGAGATCGCCGGAGCACCGCTCTACGTCGTTCACGTTTCGAGTGCCATGGCGGCAGACATGATCAGTGACGGGCGCAAGCGCGGGTTGCCGATTTACGGCGAGACGTGCCCCCAGTATCTCGTCTGCGACACCGACGATTATCTACGGCCTGATTTCGAAGGCGCGAAGTACGTTCTTTCGCCGCCGATCCGCGACAAGTGGAATCAGTCCGTATTGTTGCGTAAGCTCAAGAATCTCGAGCTGCACGCATTCGGATCGGACCACTGCAGCTTCAATCTCTGCGGCCAGAAAGATCTTGGGCGGCACGATTTTTCGAAGATCCCAAACGGTGCGCCGACGATCGAAGACCGCCTGTCGATTCTCTATCACGTCGGCGTCAATGGTGGCGTCATCAGTCCAAATCAGTTCGTCGCGCTCGGCTCGACGAATCCGGCAAAGCTGTTTGGGCTATTTCCTCGCAAGGGCACGATCGCCGTCGG
>JASHZC010000178.1 GCA_030042755.1 Vulcanimicrobiota bacterium
CGCAGCGATGATGACGAAGCCGATGTGTGCGACGAGCACGCCGCGGCGCGCCCAGTTATGCTTGTCGGCGAAGGTCCACTCGGTCCCGTCGAATTCACGCTTGCGCAACTGCCAGCCGCGCTTGCGGAAAAACGCTTCCACGCGTTCTCGCACGTTGGGCTCGTCGCCTGACACGTCGATGCTCGCGTTCAGCGGAATCTTGTCGACCTTCACCGGACGCAGCGGCGGCATGCGCGCGGGAATCACCCGCTTGAACGTACAGACCGTCAGCGACGTCAAAATCAATCCGATGATGCCGACGTACCACGGCGAGTGGTAGATATTGTCGAAGCTCAGGCGCAAGATCGCGCGCGCGATCGGCGCGGGATAGCTATCGAAGTACGTGCCCACGTCCTTGCCCTGGTCGACGATGACGCCGATCAGCGTAAGGACGCCCCAGACGACGAAGAGGCTTACCGCGAAGAGCACGTTTCCGAACGTGCGGACGAAATCGTCGTAGTACGAGTCTAGTTTTTGGACCACGATGACTCAAAGATACGGATGATCCAGATCGAGACCTCATACAAAACGTACATCGGCAGCGCGAGCAGAGCCATCGTAAGCGGATTGCCGTCCGGTGCGGCGATGCCGCCCGCAACGACGAACCCAAAGAGGGCATGTCGCCGGTATCGCCCGAGCAGCGCTGCATTGACGATGCCGAGCCGCGCGAGACCGATCAGAACGATCGGTAGTTGGAAGATAAGCGCAAAGAGCGCGAGCAAGATCAGAACGAAATTCAGCGTATCGGCAACGCCGAAGGTCGGCGTTGCGACGGCACTGGTAATGGTCAACAGCGCCGCGATGACGCGCGGAATCACGATGAAGTGTGCGAATGCGAGTCCGAGTGCTGCGAGCGCGAGCGATGGTGCGATAAATTTGTACACCATTCCTCGCGTACGCGGATGGATCGCAGGCACGACGAACATCCACGCCTGATAGAAGAGCACCGGCAAACCCAGCACGATGCCGCCGACGAGCGAGAACTTGAATTCGGTAAAAATGACGTCGGCCGGTCCGAACGCGTGCAATTCGATGCCGTGGAAATATGCGCGGCGCATCCAGTCGATCGCGAACTGCGACGGCCAAAAGAGCACGACGGCGATCGCACCGACGCTGGCAATCGAGATCAAGAGACGCGTACGGAGCTCCCTCAGGTGCTCCGTGAACGGCATCTCCTTTTGATCCCAGGCGGGTTCATCGCCGAGCGACGAACCCGTCACGTTTGGATCGCTGCGCGATCCAAGCCGTTCACCGGCCGTGGTTTCGAATGACATGCTAAAAGGTTACGCTTGCGTGCCTTTACCAGGCGTGGGCGGAGGCACGGCCTCGCCCGAGATGCTGCCGGCTTCGGATCGCTGTGCCTCGCCACGCTGGCGCATTTCCTCGCGGGCCTGGGCCGCCGCTTCGTCAGCCTCGATCTGGCCCATCATGAACTCTTTTTTCGCTTGCCCGGCGCTGCGGGCGAGTTTTGGCAGCTTGTCCGCTCCAAAGAGCAATGCGCCGACGACGAGGATTCCGATAATGATCGGCGCGTCGATAAGCGCAAGCACGGGGTGAAGCATGACGTTGGTTCCTTTCCTTAGGGGGAATCGAGCGCGTCCGCAAGTCCCTCGAGTTCTTCCTTCGCCGGGCTCGGCGGCAAAGGCTCCAGCGCACGTTTTGCGCGCGTCGCGAAGCGTAGTATCTCGCTCTTGGTCCGTTCGAGGCCGCCTTGGGCGGCGATGGCGGCGACGATTTCGGGGATCGCGCCGTCCTCCGAACCGGCATAGAAGCGCGCGACTTTATTGTAGAACGCTCGATCTCCGGCGCGGATTGCGAGTATCACGGGAATCGTCATCTTGCGTTCGCTCAGATCGTTTCCGACCGGCTTGCCGAGAGAGCGTTCGTCACTGGTCATGTCGAGCAAATCGTCGTTCATTTGGAACGCGATTCCGTACAACTCGCCAAACGCGCGCAGCGCCTCGATTCGTTCGGCGCTACCGCCGCCCATGATCGCGCCGCACGCGGCCGAGGCGGCAAACAGCGATGCGGTCTTTTTGCGCGCGATCTCGACGTACTGCTCGAGATCGACGTTCAAATCGCCCAACGCACGCAGCTGCAGCACTTCGCCGTCACAGATATCGGCGAGCGTCGCGGAGAGAATGTGTGGCACGGGATGCGGATACCCGGCCGTGACGTTCTTGAAAATCCACGCGAACAGATAATCGCCCGCGAGCACCGAGACTCGGTTACCGAAATCCACCGCGGTCGCGTTGACGCCGCGTCGCGTCTGGGCGTGGTCGACCACGTCGTCGTGAATCAGCGTCGCGACATGAATCAATTCCATGTACGCCGCTAAATGCACGTGCGTTGCTGCTTCGCCTCCGCAGGCCGCCGCGGCCAGCAGCGTAATCCGCGGACGCAGACGCTTACCACCCGCTGCGAGCATTCGGCGCACGGCCTCGGTAATCAGCGGATTGTCGGTCGAAAACGTCGTGCGGAAGAAATGCTCGACCAATTCGTACAGATTTGACTCGTCGCTGCGCAACACGCTCGCCATGGGCTACACTTTGGTCCCGTAGTGGATTGCGATCGACCCGCCCATTAGGCGCGCGTACCCGGCCTGCGCGAAACCCGCGCGCGTGAATCGATCGCGCAATTCATCCGCATTCGGATGGTGCGTGAGGGAATTCGGCAGATAGGTATACGCAGCGCGCGAGCCGCCCACGAACCCGCCGACCCACGGCACGACACGATAAAAATACAGATCGAAGAGGCGCTTCCAGTAGCGATTTGGCGCTTTGCTCACGTCGAGATTCACGAAGCGCGCTCCGGGCCGGAGCACGCGCAGAATCTCGCGCAGCACCTGATCGATGTCGACGACGTTACGCATGCTGAAACCCATCGTCGCTCCGTCAAAGGTGGAATCCGCGAATGGGAGCGCCATCACGTCGCCTTCGACGAACGCGGCATCCCCGCGCGCCTCCCGTGGCGCTCGCGCGCGTGCGCCGTCGAGCATCGGCGTGCAGAAATCGATCCCGACAACGTGCAGCGTCGGATCGGTGCGCAACAGGTGAAAGACCACGTCGCCGGTCCCGCAGCAGAGGTCGAGCACGCTCCCGCTGCGCGGTGGCGCGAGCAACGCGATCGCTCGCTTACGCCAGCGTTCGTCCATCCCCGCCGTCAAAACGCGGTTCGCTGCGTCGTAGCGCGGTGCGATGCGAGCGAACATCTCGCGCACGTAGGTCCCTTTATCGGCTGCAGGCCGGGGCGCTGGACTCGTGGCCATGAAGTCCCTCGCTCTTTCCGAAGAGCAGGCATCTATCCTCGTTCTCTTGTCGGATTCGACATTTGTCGTGAATGCGGGAGGATGATAACGCTAAGTTCCACCGCCAAATTGCTTGCCGCATTGCGTGGCGCCCGCGACGTTGCGGTTACTGCATATACCATGCCGGCGGGACGCGTGCTCGATCAGCTGGTGTCGGACGCGCGACGCGGAGCCCACGTGCAGGTGCAGCTCGAGGGCTACATTTGGAACGACGACGGAAGCGTGAGCGAGGCCAACGCGCACGCAGTTGCGCGCCTTCGCTCCGCCGGAGCCGACGTGCAGTACGTGCATGCGAGTGCGGATGCGCCCGATCCGATGCAGCATTGCAAGGCAGCACTCGTCGATGGCATCCTTTTTCTCGACGACCGCAATTTTCCGAGCGCCGGCAACGACACGATCGTGCGCGACGACTTCCCTCGCGACGTGCAGATTCTGCGCGACGCGATGGACGGACGCCACGATGCGTCGACGCCCTTTTTTGCGGCGACCAAACGCGGCGCGCTCGCGTCCGAAGCGCGGCTCCTGGACGAAGCTCGATCTGGAAGCGACGCGATCGTCGAGAGCGAGTCGTTCGGCGGATACAACCGCGCGTACGACGCAATCGATCGCGCGGCGCGTGAGGGCGCGCACGTTCGCGTCTTGATCAACGAGCGCTGCTTGCAAGGAAATGAGAGCGAACGTCGAGCGATCCAGCAACTCGTTGCGGACGGCGTCGCCGTGCGCGTATGCGGTGCGAGCGAGAAATTTGCAATCGTCGACAATGCGCGCGGGTGGCTCGGATCGGCCAACGCGACGGCAGCATTCGACCGGCCCGATGAAACCGACTGGGGCGTGCGCACCGATGCGCCCGCCGTCGTCACGCATCTACGGCAAGCGTTCGAGAAGCGCTGGAATACGGCGCAGGCCGTTTCCGCTCAGGGAAGTGGAAGCGCGAAAAGCGCTCGGGCGTTGGCGTCGGTGACCGCGA